>JBKKBA010000125.1:0-2618 GCA_046714275.1 Actinomycetota bacterium | reverse complement strand
GAGCCAAGACGGGCCGGTCCCGCAAGGGGCCGGCCCTTTCTGTTCCACACCATCAGGAGGCTTCCATGAGCCGCTACACCATCACCGTTTCTGGACACGGCCGCTCGGACCCTGAAGCCATCATCGGCTACGACCCGCCGCTTCAGACCTTCTTCCTGCACGCGTTCCCCCACGAGGTGACCGACGATCCTGGGCTCTGGATCGGTGCCTACGATCACGAGTTCAAGACGCTCGACGCACTCCACCGTGCGACACTTGCCGAAGGCTACGACTTCTTACCGCTGCCCGCCGGCGTCGCCGAGCGACTCACCGTCGACAAGGCACGCGACGACGGCCATTCGCCCCATGACGGCACTCTCGGAGAATTTCTGCGACGATTGCGATCCGAATAGGCGACGCACCCGAAAGACCGGCGACGGGACCCCTCCGACGCCGGTCCTTCTTTTTGCACGTCCCTAAATTTTACGAACAGCGCCCGTCGCTCATCAAGACTTCTACATGCCAATAGCCGCGCTTTCTTTTTGCACGCTCGATCGCGTCAAGAGCGCCGAGTGCGGCATGCTCGTTCTCGAAGAGATCGACCCGAACGCGTCCAATCGTGCCGATGCGGCCCCATTCCCGCACAACCGAAAAATCCCCGAACAGACTGCGTCCGACCGACACCAGGTAGAAGCGCGCCATGTTTCTGGCCGGGTCGATGCGACGGAGCTGACATTCGTGTTGGGTAGTCATTTGCATGATGGCAGAATCGCCGTGCAACCGTGTCACGTCCAACAAGTTCGGTGAATCGATCCGGCTCGACCGATTCATGGCGCTGATGTTCGATGGAACTTCTGCAGGTCGGCCGCGGCGCAAGGACTCTGGGCGAGCCGGCTGCGCCGGGCGGCTCTACTCGCTTCGCTGACGCTCCGCTCACGGAGCCCGCCACGCGGTCTCCGCCCATTCGGGTGACGATCCTCTCGCAGCCGTCACCACCGGCGCGTCACTTGCCTGAAACGTGGGCGTTTCGCTTCAGGACGCGCCCGACGAGACCTCGTTGTCGCCCGACAATTCGCCGACGAGCGTGAGCAGCGAGTCGACCGCCTCCGGGCGCATGCGCGACATCAGCCGCATCAGTCTGATCCGGTTTTCGCTCTCCTTCGGCGTCTTTCCGAACAGATGCGGCGCGGCCGCGTAGATCATATCGATCGGAGCAAACCCGAGAATTTCAGAGAGGTGGACCAGTCGCGTGACGTTGAGCTTGGACTCCGCCCGCTCATAACGACCATAAACCTGAGCGGAAATCCCCAGCAGTTCCGCAAGCTGCTCGCGGTTCAACCCCTCTTTGCGACGCGCCGTTCCCAGAAACTCACTCAGCGCCTTGTCCATGTCGTCCAGCGAGACGACGCCGTCGAAACTGGGCTTGCGCCACAACGCCCGCTCGAAATCCGGTTCGGTCGTTTCGACCAGACCGCGTTTCACGCGATACGCATCATTATCCTTGTCGGCCATCGAACACCCAGTACGCCGCAGCATTTCTCCGGACCAAACCTTCAGGTCACGGCCTCTGCCCGCGCGTCCGCCCTTTTTTGTCCCGCCGGAACTTATAGACTTATATCAGAATCATTCCAAGAATCGCCCGAATTGTCCTTTCGGCGTCCCTTTCATAGCCAATTCGGTAATGCTGGATAGCCCGGTGACCGACCGTACACGCTCGACCATCGCTCGGCTCATCAAAAACCGTTGTCGTCGAGGAACTTCCGGATCGCGGTTTCCATCAGCGACTGCATCGAAACCTCCGATGTGAACGAGGCGAGCTTCAGCCGCTTCTTCGTCTCGCGATCAAGATGGACATTGACGAAGTTCTGCACACCCTTCATCCGCTCGCGCTTCAATCGCCGCAGCGCTTTGCGCGCATCCGTGCGCGTCTCCTGAGAGTTCGAGGTTTCTGGCGGCTCTGACGGCATGACGACCGCCTCGTTTTTCGCGCTGTCGTCAGCCTGTGGTCTATCGGCAGCAGCCGACGCCGGTCGCGGTGCTCCGGCTTTCCTCGGCGCGGTGACGAATTCGTCCAGCGTCAGTTTCTCCCCTCGCATCATCCCATGAATTCCTCTTCGCTCGCCAGCAAGCCGTCGATCTCCTCTACCAGCGCAACAGTCTCCCGCCGGGCCTTCGCAATGGCGGGTGTCACCTCCTGCATCTGGAGTGTCCCGAGCCCGCTATGGATGTCTTTGTAGACGTTGCGCTCATGGACCTCAGTTCGAAACAGATAGGTCCCCGCCTGGTCGACGATGATGGGGCGGATCTTCCGGTAGAGTTCGGTGTGACGAACGGGCATGGTGATGCGTGTCTTCAGCACGCCATGCCGGCACGTGCGCCCATGCGTAGCGTTTATCCGCTCCACAGACTCGAAGCACTCGATGGCGCCGACGACCTCCCGCTTCGATGGCTGGACCGGCGAGATCACCAGATCGGCATGGGCGACAACCGGATCGATGATCGAAGTATCCTCGCCGGGCGTGTCGACGAGCACATAGTCTAACCCTTCTGCCTGCCTGTCGAAGAACGCGGCGATCGTTTTGCCCGCTTTAGGGCCGAAGACGTCGATGCCCTCGGCCTGATTGTCCTTATCGTGACAG
>JBKKBA010000124.1:0-3313 GCA_046714275.1 Actinomycetota bacterium | reverse complement strand
CGCGCGGCCGCCGGCCCGGTCGTCGCCGTCAAGCTCGACGTGGTCCGTGGGAAAGGCCGTATCGGGTTCCTGAACGCCGGGCTCCAGCACACCGGGCCCCGCGTACGCGGCTCCGACCGTGCTGCCGGCAAACGCAACCGCCGCCGACCGGCGTTCGTGCCGCTCCTTGATCATGTAGAGCACCGTGAATACAAACCCGATCGAGAAGATCGAGGATGCCGTGATCGCGCTGATCACGTGGACCTTCAGCCACCACGAGTTCAGCGCCGGCTGCAACGGCCCGGCCGGGGCGTACAGACCGCGAGCCAGCACCATCGTGACGACGGCCAGCAGCATCACCAACGGCCCCGCAGCACGAAGCGCCGGCTTGCCGTGGATGAAGACCAGGTAGAAAGCGACCATCAGGAACACCAGCACCGTCGAGTACTCGTACATGTTTCCCCAGGGCACACGCCCGGCGGCCAACGCGCGCGTCAGGATCATCCCCAGGTGCATCGTCGCGCCGGCCACGGTCAGCGCGGTCACTCCCGGCACCCGCCCGCTTTCCCGGCGGAGACCGGCGAAGTGCGCGACGGTAGCGACGATGTACAAGCCAAGCGCGGTCCAGAACAGCGTGTCGGAGGCTCCCGCCAGGCTCATCGATCGCTCTCTTTTCGAAGGCTTCTTCCGATGGTGCGGACGATTGCGCCGAACTCTTGCTCAAACGCTCCCTTCCGCTGCAGCGCCAAGCCGTGAACGCCGACGCGGGCGCCTTCGCCCTCCGGCGTAACACGAACCCAGACGCGGCGGCGGGAACTATACAAGGCGGGCAGAAGGCCCACCAACAGCAACACAGCGGCGATCAGGGCCAGATGCTGGCCCGGGTCGGCCCCGATCTGAAACACGGTGTACTGCTTGAGGTCCGTGAACTCGACGACGATCCCGTCGGGCAGCTTGACGGTCTGGCCCAGGGTCATCGCACCGACCTCGCCCGGCGCCAGGCCGCTCTTCTGCAAGAAGTAGATCGATTGCGGAACGGTCAGGCCCAGGTCCCCCCGAAACTCCTGGAAGAAAACGACCGGACGGTTGGGCATGGGCGATCGGTTCCTCGGCACGTTGTTTTCGTCCACGACCAGATCGGGGAAGAAGTTCATCTCCAAGCCCATCTGAGGCTTGGCCTGGGGGATCTTCACCACGCCGCGCCACCCACCGCCGTCGGGCAGGAACACCACCGGCGCGTCGGCCATCGGCTTGCCGTCCTTGGAAACCTTGATGCGCGGCGCCCAGCCCCAGGCAAGCTGGAAGATGCTGATCCCCTTGTGCACCAGCGGATTGTTGACGCGGATGTCGGTGTCTTTGATCACCCGGCCGTTCTCCACCAGCTTCACGCGTGACACAAACTCCTTGGCCAAACCGTTCGGCCGGAACGTGACGGTGAAGTCATCCACTTGCAGCGTGAAATCCCGATGACGTTCGTCGAACAGACTCCCTTCGCGGATCGAGTCGTAGGCGACGTGCGTCTCGGTAAAGGCGTCGCCTTCGACGATCGCAACCTGTCCGACAAACCCGTACGCCTTGCCAACACCGACGCCAAGCAGCAACAACAAGACCGCGCTGTGGAACATCAACGATCCCGTCTCGCGCCAGCGCCCCCGCTCGCCGGCCACCACACCCCCGTTGTTGTCTCTGGCGTCGTCGCCTCGGGCCGTCCGGAAGCGCTTCGCTCGCAGGGCGCGCTCGGCCGCCTCAAGCGCCGGACCGGGCGCCAGGTCCGTGATCCCTTCAAAGGTGTGCGCTCCCTTCACGCCCGGTCGCGGCGGGGTGCGCACCACGCGCCAGAACGCCCGGTAGCGCGGCACCAGGCAACCGACCAGCGACACCAGCAGCAGCGCGTAGATCGCCATGAACCACGGCGCGCCGTACACGTCGAAGAACCCGATGCGCTCGAAAAAAGCACCCAGACCCGGCCGCAACTGCTTCCACCGGAACACGGCCAATTCGTTGACGGGACGCTGCGGGATGAACGAGCCAATGCTTGCGGCTGCGGCAAGCACGAACAGCAAGATGATCGCGGTGCGCATTGTGCGCAGCCGCCGCCACGCGCGGTGCAACAACCGAAGTGGGGACGCGCCCCGCCCGCCGGATGCGGGAGGCGCGTGAGGAGGCGCGATCGTCGCCATTAGATCGGCGGCACGAACCGGTTGATGAGCCGCCGCAACGGCGCCATCACGGCGCTCCACCGGTTGGTGACCATGAGCACGCCGATGGTGACCATGGTGAGCCCTCCGAACAAAATGAAGCCTCTCATGTGCCGGCGCACCACGGCGAACGCTCCCATCGCCCTGCGGAACCCGATCGCGGCCAGTACGAACCATGCGCCGAACCCCAGGGAGAACGAGAACAGCAGCGCCGCGCCCTTCGTTGCCGATCCTTCGTTCGCCGCCAGCCCCAGGATCGCCGCCAATCCCGGGCCGACGCACGGTGTCCAAGAGACCGCGAAAGCGGCGCCCAGCGGCAGCGCCCCGGCGATCCCAGCGGTTGTCCGCGGGTGCATGCCTCTCTCCGTCGAAAAGATCGATGCGACCTTCAGACCGGCCGCGCTGGAGCCGCGCACGAACGCGCTGCTACTCTGCTTGCCGCGCATGAGCGGCTTGATCGCCAGCGTGGTCAGGAAGATCAATCCCATGACGATGACGACCACGCCGGCAAAGCGCTCCAACGTGCTGATGTTGTCGAACAGCAGATCGCCCAGCCAGCTCGCGGATGCGCCCAAGCCCGTGAAGATGATCGCGAAACCCAGAACGAACAGCAGCGAAGCCAGAATGACGCGACCTCGCTTCGAACCCGCCTCCAGGTCCTGTCCGCTGACGCCGCTCATGTACGACAGGTAGCCGGGAACCAGCGGCAAGACGCACGGGCTAAAGAACGACACCATCCCGACCAGGAACGCGAACGGCAGCCCGGCGGCTCCTGAAACGGCACTGTCGATGCTGCCGAGCGCGATCACGACGCCAGGACCCGATCGATCACCGACGACAGCTCTTCGTCCTCAGTCGTGGCGCCGAAGATACGCGCCGCGACCCGCCCTTGGCGATCCAGCACAAACGTCGCCGGAGGCGTGCGGATCCGGAACATAGCCGCGACCGCCGAATCGGGGCTGAAGATCGACGGGTAGGTAACGTCGAACTCGTCGATGAAGACTTCGGCGTTGGTCAGCGACGGCTCGCGAATGTCGATGCCCAGGAACTTCACACCGCGATCCTTGTATGCGCGCCAGACGCGCTCCAAGACGGGCTGCTCGATGCGGCAGGGAACGCACCAGGAACCCCACACG
>JBKKBA010000123.1:0-4271 GCA_046714275.1 Actinomycetota bacterium | reverse complement strand
CGGGTGCTTCACACGTCCGAAGAGATCTCACGTCGCGCGTACGCGCTCGCCGAGCGGCATGTTCTGTCCCACCGCATCACGCCGGAGGATGCGCTGATCGCCGCTACGGCCTTGACGGTGAAGGCGCGCCTGGCGACGGGAAACGTGGCCGACTACCGGTTCATCCCTGGCCTCGAAGTGCTGCCGTTCCGAGCGTAGGGACACATTTGAAGCTGCTCACCAGCGAAGGTGAGACTCGGCCCACCAACCCTCCGGTTCCCGATGATAGACAACCCGCACCCTTCGCATTGGCCCTGAGGCACACCTTCGTGACGACGGACAGCGATTCCTGCCCAAGACGCGGCTTCGCCGAGTCTGCTAAAGCCCAGGGGACGCCAAACCCTGTGATTCGGGCGCAGGTTAACCGAATCGGGGGACTCGGCCCACCACCCGGCGCGGACTCGCAATCACGCAAGAATTCGCTCGGCACTCAAGACCGACCGTGGCACGCACCGATCTCCTCTTCGCGCCCGATCCGCAGGGCCGGCGAATGCCGGGAGTGCTACCATCAACTGCATGATCGACTGGTCCTCGTGCACTGCGGTAGAGCGTGACGTCGAGCGCGTTAGCGGCGCGTGGGTGTTCCGAGACACTCGTGTTCCCGTCGCCGCTCTCTTCGAGAATCTCGAAGATGGCGCGCCGGTTGGCCAGTTCATCGAATGGTTCCCTGGAGTGACTCTCACCCAGGTGCGCGCCGTGCTTGAACATGCAGCGCTGAGCGCCTTCACTCCGGCCTAAGTGCGCGTCCTCTTCGATCAAGGCACACCGTCGCCCTTGCGGAACCATCTGTCGCACCACGAAGTCACAACCGCGTACGAAAGCGGATGGACGACGCTGACGAACGGCGAACTCCTCGATGCTGCTGAGGCGAACGCATTCCCGAGCGCGCGCATCAGGCCCCATTCCTTATCGAAACGCCTCTGTTCCGTGCGCTGGTCGGAGCAGAGAAGGTGGGCGGCTCGTGGGTGTCGGATCTCGAGCGTGCTCTTCTCGATGCGGCCTTGCGTCCTGCGCTTGTTGGAGGGGACGCCGCGCTTGCGCACGCGCTAACGATCTCTTCGCCTGACCCCGGGCGTCTTCTCTCCTACGGACTGACGCTTGGGGCGGGTGCCGGCATTCGCCGCATCGGTTCGCTTGCCGATCAACTGGAAATCGCTGGGCTCGCCGGCAAGCTAGGCCCGCTAACACCGCCGAAGAGCAATATCCATCTTGATGGAAGCGATCCGCGATCTCGGACACGCCCAGGCGCCTGGCGAGATCGTCGTTGGTTCGTGTGCTGGGACTTGTCCGTGAACGAGTTCGCTCGAAGTCTTCGACAGTGATCACGGGCCTGCAGATCATCCGTAGGGCCGATCGCGACCACGTCGACCCGAAGACCGTCGAGCGCGTGTCGGTCCAAGCTCTCGAGCACGAACCCGGCAGCAGCTTGTCCGTATTCGCGGATGGTCTTCCGTCTGCGAACGGCACGATTCGCCAAACCGCGGCTTTGAGCCGCGGGTCGAGACGCCGCTTCCGCGTCTCCCGTTCGAGCTCAGGGGTCATATCTGTCATCCCTAGGCAGTCCGAGGCTTAGAGTACCCCTTCGAGTACCGCCAAAAGCCCTGGTAGATGGCCTTCGGATACTCGAAAATTACCTTCGTGTCTTTCAAGGAAGCATCCACCTGGCGCGCGGATCCTTTGGGCTTTTGCCCACCCAACGGACCAAGCCAACCCGTTCGAGCGCTTTCAGGCGCTGAATGATGGTAGGGCGAGCGAGATCGAAAAGCTCTGCGAGTTCCCCGGTGCCCAGAGCGCCAGCCGCTCGAATTGCGTCGAGGATGCGACGCGAACCGGAGGGCAGTTCACGCTCCAAACGTTCGTCAAGGGGATCCGCGGAGAGGATGAGCCGGACGCTCCCTTGTGTCTGCCGGTACAGCGGCGGCTCGAGTCCCGCGACGCGCATCTGTTCGTAGATCCGTCTGATCCCTTCGCCGAGTTCTTGGCCGATCCGAAGGTCGGAGCAAACACGAGCAATGCGCGGGTTCCGCGCGAAGCGCGTGATCGACTCCGGCCTTTCGGGATCCACCAGCCCGGGGAAGCGTCCGGGACTCTCGATCTCAATCCGGTCGTCGAAGATCTCGACCCTCACGTGATCTCCACCCAAGCTGTACGACCGGTGGATGACCGCGTTCACGATTCCTTCGAGCCAAGCATCCTCAGGAATGAGACCTTGTTTCTCGAACCGTCCCGACGGAGCGAGCGCTTCGCGTGCTGGCTGTTGCGCACGCGTTAGCTTGCGCGCGCGGTCGAGTTGGTGGGGGATCGGGCCTTCGCAGCGCTCGTCGAAGGTTTTGTTCTGCTCCTTACCCGTCTTCCGCTCCGTACCTAGGTAGCGCAAAACCCGCACATAGGCTTCAGGGAAAAACCGCTGCGGCTCCTTTCCGAATAGAAGCACCGCGGCGACGGACAGTTCGCCCGCAGGATTTTGAAGTCCGCGCGCAACCAAGAGGCGGCCGGGTTCGGGATGAGCCAGCGCGTTCGCGTAGTCGGGCAGCAACTCCCAGTCGAGGTCATCGTCGGTGGCGCCGCGCGCGGGTGTTGCGTCGAAGTTCGCCTGTCCCTTATCGAAAATCAGCTCTTGGCGCTGCGAAAAGGTGAGTCGCCGATTCTCGTCGCCAACTCGAAGATAGACCTCGTCCTTCGTGTTGGCATGCACGTGCGCGCTCGTCTCAACGTCCACGACGAATAGATGATCCGGCTCTCCGTCGGTCCGGACGCACTCAACCAGGCGAGACCGAGCAGGAACCACCGGCGCCGTGAGGTCCATGGCGGCCTGCCTCAACGTATTGATCTTCGCCGCGTCTGTGTCCACACCCAGGACCTTGCCGTCGTAAAGGCCAACGACAATCGTTCCTCCCTCGGCATTCGCCATCCCCACTTCGAGGTTGGCCAGATCGCGCGGGGAGACTCGAGGCCCTTTTCGGTCGAACCACTGGTCCTCTGGGAGGGCGAGAAGCGCCGGCCCGCGATCGGCGAGGTCGGTTTCGAGCGCATGAGCCACGGACGTATCGGACATGAAGCTACTCTAAGGATTTTAGAGTAACTTGGCAACCCACGGAGAGCGGTGCCCCAGATCCAGGCGGCCGCCTCGCCCTGCCCCCGGAACCGGCCTGCCCCTCGCCAGACGGCGACGAACGTGTCCTGCACGACCTGCTGATCCTGCTCGTGGAGGTGCCGGCGACCGGTCCGTACGTAGCGGGCGCGTGGCGCATCTACGATTTGGCAGATGATTCGAGCGCAACACACGCCTTCGCGCTCCTCGTGGAAGGGTTTGGCTTGCCTGTCCGAGCGGGTGGCCGTACAGAACGGTTCATCGCGCACGAGACAGTGAGCCCCGGTCAAGGGCTTGAGGTCCTCGCCTCTGGCCAGGAGCTACGCGCATCCTGCTTCCTCAAGCCTCTTGCCGACGGCCATTCGGAGTGGGCCTGGGTCTTCGCGATCGACCCCCGACGATACCACGCGGCGATAGCACTGCGAAGAACCTGAACCTCCCCAACTCACGGAGGGGAGCGAACGAGCTACCCACCGAGACCGAGCCGAGCAGGTCTCAACCGCCCCGCCGCGACGCCGAAGGGAAGCCCCTCCTTCCGCTTCTCGAGCCAGTCGTCCGCTATCCGTAAGAACTCGTCCGCGCCGATCTGGCTGTGGATGTGCAGCTCGTGCACATGCAGTGTGTTGCTCGCGATGTCACGGAGGTCTTGTAGCAGCCGTCTGGATGTCTGATCGTTCTCTGGTCCTTCGGGTATCAGAGCGGTCGTAAGCCCTGCCAGCCGCGCAATCGCGTGATCGGTCGGCAAGATAGACGGCGTCCAAACTCCTACCTGTTCTTCGCGACGAGGTAGGTGGCGACGGAAGCCGCCAGACCGACGACGAGCTCGGCCTCCTTTCGCGCGGGCTCGCGTCCTTCGCGCAGGTGCCGTCCGATCTCGGAGGAGTAGCCCCACACCTTCTCGACCGCCACCTTGAGTGGCGCCGGAAGCAAGTCAGGGTTGCGCTTGAGGATGTCGCCCAACGTCGCCCGGGCGTCGCCCGAAACATCGCGTGCTGCGCACTCAAGCGCGGCCATGGCGTGTTGGATCGCCCCAGTCAGATCGGCCTTGGGACGGCGCGAGAGATCTCTCAAGGCTTCGTGGATTAACGTTTAGCGGATACTTAAGCGACTTCGCCAAGGGAACGCTGTTTCAACTGGTCCT
>JBKKBA010000122.1:0-5224 GCA_046714275.1 Actinomycetota bacterium | reverse complement strand
GCCGGCAACTCAGCCATGCCGTCGCACAATTCGCCGTCCGGGCCGTCGACCCGCCGCCTCCAGCCGTCCCCTCCTCGCTGGCGCCGGTCGAAGAGCCCACCTACCCGACGCCGGATCCGCCGGACCGGCCACCCGTGGGAGCCGGACTACCGGCCGAGCTGACGGCACGCCGCTCGGGGCTGGAGATCGCACGGATGTTTGCCGATGGTGAGCTTCCGCCGGTCCCGCTCCAGCATCTGATGGGCATGCGATGGCTGCACGCGAGCGAGAATGGAGCCGACCTTGTCATGCCGGCCAGCGAATGGTTCAGCCTCTCAACCAGGGACGTCGGCCCGCATGCGGTGCTGTGCCTGCTCGGAGGGGCAACCTCCTCGGCCGCCCTGACCCAGATCGGTGCCGGTCAATCGGCCACGTTGCTGGAGGTCTCGGCCCGGTTACTTCGCTCGGTCCTTGCCGACGGACGGGATCTGTCGGCGCGTGGTCGCGTCCGTCACCGGGAGGGCGATTTGTTTCTCGTCGAGGCGGAGGTGTTCGATGCCGACGGAGCGCTGATCGCGACCGCCAGCGCGGCGTGGTCGATACTGGAGCAGCGGGACCGGCGACGGGTCGAGCCGGAACGGGTGCTGGCAACCCTGCTCTTCACCGATATCGTCGGCTCGACCGAGCGTGCCCAGCGGATGGGCGATGCCGAGTGGCGCACGCTCCTTGGCGAGCACCACGCACTCGTCCGTCGAGAGCTGGTCGCCCATCGCGGCCGCGAGGTCAAAACGATCGGCGACGGTTTCCTGGCGCGGTTCGATTCGCCGGCCTCCGCCGTGCGCTGCGCCAAGGCGATCCGCGACGGGGTGCGGCAACTGGATCTGGAAATCCGCGCGGGAGTGCATACCGGTGAGTGCGAGGTACAGGGGACCGACCTCGCCGGCATCGCGCTCCATGTCGCGGCGCGGATCGTCGCGCTTGCGGGAGCAAACGAGATTGTCGTCTCGCAAATGGTCAAGGACCTGGCCACCGGCTCCGGCCTGCAGTTCGCGCCTCGCGGCCCGCACGCACTAAAAGGAGTCGAAGGCGAGTGGAATCTCTTCGTCGTGGACGACGCGTGACCGGGGCCCACGGACCTGAGTCTTGTGTGATGGCCGACACAGACCGGCACCTCCCAGATGTGAGATAGTCGACAGGTTGGTGTGAGCACTGCGCAGGGGGTGTCGTGGAGAGCGTCCTAGATCAAGAAAACGCGATCGAGGCCGAGGCGGCCTCCGTCGCCTTGCTTCGAACACCTGAGGGTCGTTCCAACCCGTACCCGCTCTATCATCGCCTGCGAGAGCTGGCGCCGGTGCATCGCAGCGAGACGGCCAGAGGCTGGCTGCTGACGCGATACGTGGACTGCAAGGCCTCGCTCCGCGACCCGCGCTTCCAGAAACGCTACGAGGAAGCGCTCGACGCGCGTTCGAGCCGGTGGCGCCGGCGGCCGGCGCTGGTTTGGGCGGGGAAGACTCTGCTCAATCTTGACGGCCCGATTCATACCCGCCTGCGCCGGCACGTGTTCCGCTCTTTCACACGCGGCAGCGTCGAGCGCCTGCGCCCCACCGTCCAGACGATGACCGATGGATTGCTCGATGATCTTGCCGACAGCGGCGGGGGTGACCTGATGGGGCGCGTCGCGTTTCCTCTTCCCATCGCGGTGATCGGGGAGCTTCTGGGTGTGCCGCAGCAGGACTTGCCACCCTTCCGGGATCGCGTGCTTGCGCTGACGGCTGCGTTCGAGATGGACGTCACCAGAGAGATGCTGGATGCGGCAGATGTCGCCGCCACCGAGTGCATTGCGTACTTCGACGACCTGATCGCGGCCAAGCGCGCGCACCCGGCCGATGACTTGATCAGCCAGTTGATCCAGGATGGAGCAGCAGGTGACGACGGGCTGCGTGACGAGGAGATCAATGCCCTCGCCATGCTGGTGTTCTTTGCCGGGTTCGAGACGACGACAAACCTCATCGGCAACGGCGTCTTGGCCTTCCTGGACCAACCCGACCAGTTCGCCCTGCTGCGCGCGCGGCCCGACCTGTGCGCGGGCCTTCCCCACGAATTGCTGCGACACGTCGGAACGGTCCAATTGGTCAACCGGTTCACCACCGAGGATGTACCCGTCGGTGACACGGTGATCCCAGCCGGAGAGACAGTCTTTCCGCTGATCGGCGCAGCCAATCGGGACCCGGTCCGCTTCCCTGATCCCGACCGGCTGGACGTCACACGCACAAACATCCATCAGCTGGCTTTCGGGGGTGGAGTCCACCACTGTCTGGGAGCGGCGCTTGCGGAGATGGAGATCGAGATTGTCTTCCGAAAACTCGTCGAGCGCTTCGATATAACGGAGCTTGCAGAGGTTCGGCCCGCGCATCGGGACCGCCTGACGCTGCGCGGTCCGTCAGAGGTGCCGATCCGTCTGGGGCGCCGGACACCGGATACCGGCGACGGCGGCGCAGGCTTAGCGGCGCGCCCGGCCGGCGACGACACCGCGTGGCGCGCCGAATACCGCCGCCGATCCGACCTGGCGACCGGCCAGCTTGAACCGGCGGAACTGGCGCGCCGATTGGCCTTGCTTGAACGGATCCCCCTGTTCGCAGGGTGCCGGCCATCGGATCTAGCGCTGCTGGCGGCGACTGCCTACTCGATCGCATTCGACGCAGGCGACGTCCTTTGCGCCCAAGGTACGGGAGCCGACGACTGCTACGTGATTGCCGAGGGCGAAGCGCGTGTCGAGATCAAGGGAACCTTCGTCGCCACGGTGGGTGCGGACGATGTGGTCGGAGAGCGCGGTCCAATCATGGATCTCCCAAGGGCGGCAACGGTTACCGCGACGACTCACATGATCACGTTCGCGATCTCGCGCGAACGGCTGCATCAGATCATGGAGTCCAACCACACCGCCGCGGATCAGATGAAGATGGTGCTCGCTGCGCGGTACGGCGGGTGACCGCTCCCAGAACCCCCAATCGCTTCGCTATAGGCTTCATCCGCCCCCCGGCGCCCCCCGGTATGCTTGCCGATCGTCATGCTGCTCTTCCTTGTTCGTCACGCGCTGACGCCGATCACCGGCGTGCGGCTGGCCGGTTGGCTGCCCGGCATCCACCTTTCCGACGAAGGGCGGCGCCAAGCCGACGGCCTGCCGGCCCGCTTCGACGGCGTGCCGCTTAGCGCCATCTATTCCAGCCCGATCGATCGAGCCATGGAAACGGCGAAGCCCCTGGCCGCCGCCAAGCGCCTGCGCCTGCGCATCCGGGAGGGTGTCGGCGAGGTGCGCTACGGCGAATGGGAGGGCCGGCCGCTTCGCGTTCTGGCCAAGACCAGCCAGTGGCGCACCGTCCTGTCGCATCCGTCGGAGGGCCGTTTCCCCGGCGGTGAAGCCCTGCGGGAAACGCAGGCACGCGCCGTCGCAGCCGTCGCCGATATCGCGGCCGCACACCCGCGCGACGCCGTCGCCGTGGTCACCCATGCCGACATCATCAAGATGGTGCTGGCCCACTTCGCCGGCATCCACTTGGACCTGTATGCGCGGCTGGCCGTCGGACCGGCGTCGGTCAGCGCCGTCTGGTCGGGCCAGGGAGGCCCCAGGGTCTTGGCCGTGAACGATACGGGCTCATTGGCGGGCCTGGTTCCGGGGAGGAAGCGTTGAGCGACTCGTTTAATCTGGATCCCGTCACCCGCATCACGGCAGGCGCCCTGGGCGAGCCCGGACAGCGAGTCTTTTTCATCCAGGCGCGCGCGGGCGACTTGCTGGTGACGCTCCAGGCCGAAAAGCAGCAAGTGCAGGTGCTGGCAACGACACTGGTGCAGTTGCTGGAGTCCCTGCCCGAAGGCGAAGAGATCGAAGACGACATGGAGCTGGAGGACCCGCTGCTTCCCGCGTGGCGGATCGGGCCCATGGCGATCGAGGTAGACGAGCTTCGCGACATGATCTTGCTGATCGCCGAAGAGGCCGTGCCCGACGATGACGAAGTCGATGAAGCCGTCACCATTCCGGCGCGGGCTCGGTTTGCCGCTTCGCCGGCTCAGATGAAGGCGCTGGCCGAACACGCCGAGCTGATCTGCGCGGCCGGGCGCCCGCGGTGCCAGCTCTGCGGCTTCCCGATCGAGGTGGACGGCCACGCCTGCCCGGCGCAGAACGGCCATCGTCACACCGAGACGTGAACCAGCAACCCGGCGGCGACGGCATCTCGTCCGAACGCGCGCTTGAGATCCTGACCGAAGGCACGCTGGAGCCGCTCGGCCTGCTGCCCAACTCGTCGAACTACACGTTTCTCGCTCGCGTCCGGCATCACCTGGGACAGACGCTGGCCGTCTACAAGCCACGCGCCGGCGAGACGCCCCTGTGGGATTTCCCCGAAGGCACGCTGTGCCTGCGAGAGGTCGCCGCCTATGAAGTCGCCACGATGCTGGGGTTCGCCTTCGTTCCGCCGACGGTGCTGCGGGACGGGCCGCACGGCGTCGGCTCCGTCCAGTTGTTCATCGATGCGGATCTGGAGCTTCATTATCTGAACGCCCCGCCCGACATGGACGACGGGTTCCGGCGCGTGTGCGCCTTCGACCTGCTGATCAACAACGCCGACCGCAAGTCCGGTCATTGCCTTCGCGAGCTGGAAACGGGACGGCTGTGGGTCGTCGATCACGGCGTGTCGTTCCACGAACAATCGAAGCTTCGGACGGTGATCTGGGACTTCGCCGGCCAGCCGATTCCCGCCGATGCGCTGAAGGCGATCCAAGGTTTGGCCGAAGGTGACGACGCGCGCCTTGGCTCGTATCTAAGCGAGCCAGAGATTGCGGCGCTACGGCGGCGCGCGCAGATGATCGTGGAGATGGGCGTGTTTCCCGAGCCGGGCCCGGGACGGCCGTTTCCCTGGCCGCCCGTCTGAGCTAGAGCGAGAGGCTGAGGCCCAGGACCGGGACCTCGACGGTGACCAGGCCGCCGGCGTTCGCCCCGTTCTGTGGCAGCAACTGCACGGCCGGAGCCGACGGCGCCGCCGGCGCGGAAGTCGTGGTGCGCGGCCGCCTGGTGGTTGCCGGACGCCGGCTTCGCCGCGGTGCTGCCGGATGCGCCTTGGCCGGTGGCGACGTCGGTGCCGACAGGATCTGCAGCGTGCGGATCGATGAAACGTCGTCGGGAGTGTTCCCGACCTGCGGAGCCAAGCCCAGCGCGCGGAGCAACTGCGCGATCAGGGATTCGACCGACGTC
>JBKKBA010000121.1:0-7275 GCA_046714275.1 Actinomycetota bacterium | reverse complement strand
GTCGTGAGCGCGATCCGCGTCCGGTTCATTGCGGCCGAGTAGCAGGAGCCGCACCGCCGGCCGCGAACTATCCGGTGAGTCGGGAAACGGGGGATCGTGAAGCCGAAGAGTCGATGGTATGCGCTTCCAGGAGCGGCCGCGAGCGCCTTCCTGGCTCTGACCATCGCAGCGATGCTCGCCGCGTCGCTGCCGCTCGGCTCTTGGGCCGTGAACCTTCCGAAGCTGCGGCCCCTGGATTACGGCCCGTCTGCGGTGCGGCACGTTCCTCCCCTGGATCGAAGCATTGCCGGTATCCCGCCCTCTCAGCCCCCGCCGACGGATCCCCCGCCAGGATCGTTCAACGAGGGCTCTCCGAGCGACGTCCGGGGCCCCGCGGAGAGCCGCGTGAACTGGTTCGAGCATCGAACGGTCCCCGGTCAGAACGACGAGTTCTCCGGAGCGACTCTCGTGTCGAGAACGCCGTTCCGCGACCGCACCGACGCGACAGCGACGACACGATCGCCGGCTGATCCGCCGGCGCGTATGTGGTGCGGGCCGAGCGAAAGAAACGTCTGGTACCGGTACGAGGCTCCGAGCGCCTCGCTTCTGTGGGTCGATACGCGCGGCAGCGCCTTCGACACCAGCATCGTTGTCTACGAAGGCCGGTCGTTGCAGTCGTTGCGCTTCGTGAAATGCAACGACAACGAGTCCGAGCGACGGACGCACTCGCGCCTTTCGGTGATAACCGAGAGCCGGCGCACATACTTCATCGAGGTCGCAGGTCGGGTTCCGACCGGCGACGTGCTTTCGTCGAGCGGGGCGCTCGTGGTGCAGTTCCTCACCGGTCCGGTGCCGTCCGATCGCGTTGCTACGTCGCGAGAGATTCGCTCATTGCCGTTCTTCGAGCGCACGAGCAACCAGGAGTCGGGATTGGAGTCCGGCGAGAACCATGCCTGTTTCGGCGATGGATCGATGGGGCGAAGCATCGACTTCGACCATACGCTCTGGTTCGCTCTCGTCCCAGCCCGTACATCCTACGTGGTCGCATCCACTGAAGGAAGCGAACCGACAACCGACACCGTCCTGTCTCTCTACGAGCGCACCGGAGGCACTCGCGAACGTCTGGCCTGTAACGACGACACGAACGACTCGACGTCGCGTTTGATCCGAAGGCTCGAAGCGGGTCGCCGGTACCTGTTTCAGGTCGGCACCGCGAGCCGGGGCGTCCCCGGCGAGATTGTGTTTACTCTTCGGGCGCTTCCCGTGGCTTCCAACGACCGGTTCGGGGTCGCCGCGCCGGTCACGAAGCTTCCCATCCAGGCCGATACCCCGAACGTTAAGACAGGTATCGAGCAGGGCGAGCCGCGTGCCTGTGCACGTTTCGCGACACTCTGGTACCGCATCCGGCTTCCCCAAGAGACCGTCGTGTGGGTGACGGCATCATCGACCGACTTGGATCCTGCGATCGCCGTCTTCGAAGGATCAGCCTTGAAGGATCTTCGTCAGCTCGATTGCGCGACGCGCGGAGCCGGCCTCTCCGGTGTCGGGTTCGACCCTCCGATGGTGACGTTCCGAGTGCGGCGCAACGCTGCCTACTTCGTCCAGGTGGGCTCGCGCGACACTCGCACCGGCTCGATCAACGTCGCCTTCCGCCATGCCGACCCACCGCTGAACGACGAGCGCAGGCACCCGTTCCAGCTCGACGCGGTACGCTCACAAGTCACCGGAGTGCGCTTGAGTTCGCTCTGGGCGACCACGGAGTCCGACGAACCACGACCTTTCTGCGGCCCGATGACGGCCACCTTGTGGTTCCGCGTCCGCGTATCGTCGACCGGCGCTCCGATCGTTGGAGCGTTTCCCGACGCCGGACAGCCGCAAAACACAGGGGTCGCGCTCGCGATCGCACTCTATCGGGAGACCGCCCAGGGTCTGGTCGACTCGGGCTGCGAAACGGGGACCGCAGGCGCCGGGGTCGCCGTTACGGCGGGTGAGGTCGGCGACTACCTGGTTCAGGTGGGAGGATCCACTCTTCCCGGTGTTGCGACGAGAGGGTCGGTCTGCGTCGCCGTTTATGAGGAGCGGATTCCCCCTTCCAGGGCAGCCAGGGCCTGCCATCAGACCGGCTCGCAGCCTGAGGCGGTGCGTCGATCGGAGCCGGTCGTGCCGGCGACCTATTCGTTCGACGCGAGCGACGAAGGGTTCCAGACGAGGAACGAGCAAGTGAACAGCGTCGTCGGATGGGATCCTCTCTCCAGACGGGTGATGCTGCACGCGGATCGCCAGGATGCGATGGCAGAGCGGTTCGAACGCGATCTCGAGGCGCCGATCGATCGATCGAGAGACTTTCGTGTAGGCGTGCGGCATGCGGCCGTCCACCAGGGCAACGGACAGCTTGGGTGGCCGATGTTTCTGGCCGTGGACGGAGTCGATCAGATCGGGCTGGACCCGGGCTCGGCGGGGATTCTCTATTCGAGCCGCGACTTCAATATCGGGCACGCGCCTCAATACTACTTCTTCTTCGACGACGGGCTTAAACACAACCTTTTGGGGACAGTCATTCTTCCTGCGAACACGGCCTACCAGTTCGTCCTCGACTACCGCGCCGCGACTCACCGGCTCGTCTACATGATTCTCGGCCCGAGCGGCGTCGTCGTGAGCACCGCCTCTTTGGAGATCGCCCCAACGGCAAACTTCCGGTTCACCAAGATCGGCGTAGCCTCATTCGGCCACCAGGGAATCGACTCCACCGCGGAGGATCCCCTCGATGCGTGGACCGACGACATCGGAGTCGCCTTCTCGTGAGGGGGGCGGTGGATTCGGGGCGGCGCCTCGTTTCCGCATTCCGAGACATCAGGCTTTTCTGGAAGCTCTTGATTCCGTTCTTCGTTCTGCTGCTCCTGCTCGGAGTGGCCGGCGTGGTCCTCATCGTCAGGAGCCTTGCCGTGCGTGCCGACGCAGAGCTACGCGCCGATCTGTCGAAACGAGCCGTCGACGTCGCGGTGTTCATCCGCGACCAGGAGCAATCCTTGCTCGAATCGGTGACGGTGGCCGCCAACTTCGTCGGCCTTCCACAGGCGATTCGATCGAACTCCGCCTCCGACGTCGACCGATTCGCAAGGACCGGGCTCGCAGTCAGCGCAGCCGCTCGGATCCTCGTAGTCACCGACGAGGAAGGCACCGCGCTGGTCGAGCTTGCTCGCGGGTCCGGCGGGACGGTTCGCTCAAGCAGCGGACGCTCGTGGATGCACGCCGGGCCCGTTCGGGAGGTCCTTCGAGGCACGGAACGGCAGCGACGGTCGGGGCTCGTGTCCCTCGACGGCTCGGCCTATCTCGTCATTGTCGGACCGGTGAGCGATCCGGCTGTCGCCGGCTCAGTTCTGGTAGGGATGTCCGCCGACGAGATCGGCCGGCAGGCTTCGGCCAGGATCGGCGCTTCGGTGGTGCTCTACGACGCTGCCGGGCGCAGGATTGGCAGCGGCGGATCGCTTCGCGCCGGGGATTCCATTCGCGCATCCTCCGGATCCGAGCGTCGGCGAACTCGCGTAAATGGGCAGACGATCGAGACGCTTCTCGCCCCGCTCGAGATTGCCGGCCGGACCGCCGGGACGACGGCCGTCGCGATGTCCGTGAAGCCGTTCCATTCCGCCGTACGAGGGACCGGCTTACGTCTTGCCGCACTCCTGGCACTCGCGATGCTGGTGGTCATCGCCATCGGCGCCGGCTTATCTCGATTCATTCTCGCCCAAGTGCGACCCCTGGTCGCGGTGAACCGATCATTGGCGGAAGGCAACCTCAGCGCCCGCGCTCCGGTTCTGGCACGAGACGAGCTCGGCGAGCTGGCAGCCGGGTTCAACGACATGGCAACACGGTTGCAGGCTTCCTACGAAGACCTCGAGCAGCGAGTGGAGGAACGAACCACCCAGCTTCGCAGCGCGAACGAGCAGCTCGAAAAGACGGCCGAGGCGCAGGCCGAATTCTTCGCTGCGATGGCCCATGAGTTCCGGGCTCCGCTGTTCGCGATCATCGGGCATGCCGACATGATGCAGGATCCTGAGTACGCTCCCCGGGGCGTTCGGCGAGTGTCGCAGTTCGGCTCGACGATCAAGGGGGCGGGTGACCACGTGCTTCGGCTAGTCAATGAGATCCTCGAGATAGCGAAGCTCGAAGCAGGGCACATGAGGCTTACGATCGAGCCAGTCTCGGTTCAGTCGGTGATCGAGGAAGTGCTCACCGAGATGAAGCCACTCGCCTTGAAGGGAAACCTGCGCCTCGTGGAGGCTACAGTTGGAGGCCTCCCCGCCGCCGCTGCGGATCGCACGGCGGTGAAGGAGATCATGCTCAATCTGGTATCGAACGCGATCAAGTTCACGCCGAAGGGCGGAAGCGTCACGGTTTCTGCCCGACGATCCGGTAACCACGTCGATGTCGCCGTCGAAGACACCGGAATCGGGATCCCGAGCATCGCGCGGCCACGAATCTTCGAACCGTTCTTTCAGGTCGACGATGAGCGGGCGACACACGGCCAAGCCTCGAGTGGGCTCGGGCTCGCGCTGACTCGCCGGCTCGTGGAGGCTCTCGGAGGAAACATCCGACTCGCTGGGTCACGAAAGGGAGCAAAGTTCATCTTCAGTCTCCCGCTGGCACACGACGATCTTCCGGTTGCAGGCGATCAACGCTCCGGGCGCCGCGAGAACTTGGAGCAGCGGGCGAGAACATCACTTATACATGATGGATAGCAAGTAGTTTCAGCACAGATACCAGCAAGCTAGGCACTCAACTAGCTTATCTTCATGCTCAGAGAACCTCTGCTGGATCCTCCGTCGTCGATCTCCGTATCCTCCACCAGGGACCTCCATATCCTCCGGATGTTCTGGCCTTCCGCCCTGCGTTAACAGGCTTTGTGACGGTTCGCGGCAAATCGTTTCCCTCTTGTTGGTTCGGACGAATCGTGCATCGCGGCAGAGCGAGTCACGTGATCGCTTATGCCTCGTTGAAGAGGCGAGAGTCCCACCCTGCGCCGACGGAGGTCGAAGAGTGCCCTATTCACGAGCAGTCCGCTGGCTGGCCGGCCCGATGATCCTGGCCGCCTCGATTTCCTTTGGCGCGCCCAAGGCGTCCTCCCCTGCCGAGATGCGCGCGGCATCGCTGAAACGCCTGAGCTTGAACGGCACGCCGGCAGCGTTGAGCGCGGCGTTGGGGTCGCTGTCGAATGGTGTTCCGGCGAGCCGGACCGGAGTGAACCGGGCGCAGAGTTCCGCGTCGGTTTCGGGCGTCGCCGGCCAGATCAACCGGGTGGCCGTGCCGCTGGGCGATACCACGGGTGATGCGATCGCCGACGTCCTTGACGTTCGGGCGACCGGAAAGACGCTCACCTATCAGATGATCTCCGGCCGCGACGGCATGACCTTCTGGCGCGCGACCGCGATTCAGCGCCGCGCCGACATCTTTGCGGCCGTTTTCCCGGCTGCAATCAACGCCGGAGCGCGTGACTTCTACCTGCTTGAGCAGTACGAGATCGACGCGTCGCTGACGTGGACGCTGCACGCGGTGGACGGCGCGACCGGAGTAGACATCTGGACGACGACCGGAAGCCTGCCGACCGGCGTGCCGCCGGCTCCTCAGATCCCGCCGTCGGTTCCGCCGTCGATTCCGCCGGTTGGAATTCCAACTCTGCCTTCGATCCCGCCGTCGATTCCGCCGGTCGGAGTCCCCAGCCCGGTATCGTCGGCGGTCCCGTCGATCCCGCCCAGCTTGCCGCCCAGCCTTCCGCCGGGCTTGCCCAGCGTGGTTCCGGTTCCCAACGAAGTTCCGACCCCCCCGCCGTTGCCCAACGAAGTGCCATCCCCGCCTCCGGTTCCCAGCCCGTCCGTCGGCGTGACCCTGCCGCCGGTTCCCAACGAAGTTCCGGTCCCCTCGCCGTCGCCGTCACCGGGAGCGGGACGCCGGAGCGCGGCAAGCACCGAGTCAAAGCCGCCCTTCGCCGCCTACATCACCGGCGCGAAGCCGGTCGATGTCGATGGTGACGGATTCGCCGAGTTCCCGCTAAGCCAGCACATCGCCGTCAACGTCGCTGCCGATAATTCGACGACGGTCGTGTCGATGCTCTCCACCGTCAACGCAACGTCGGGAAGCCCGATCGCATCGGTCGTCGGAGTGGGACGCAATGCGATCCCGTCGGTGACGGTGTCCGGTGACTTCCTGGGTCAAGGCCGTCCCGGTTTCCTGGTTGCCGACGAAGTTTCCCTGAATGGAAACTCGGTGGTGACCTATCGTGGGTTCTCGAGTCAGGGATTCCCGGCGTGGGTCCAGGCGGAAAGCGTCACTCCCGGATTCATCGCCTCGTACGACGCATCCGCCGATCTGAGCGGTGACGGCTTGGCCGATGTGCTGACCACGCGCATTCCCGTCCTGACGGGCACCGCACCCACGCTGGTCACCGCGCGCACCGCACCGCTGGGCCTGAAGGTGTGGGAGCGATCGCTGGAAGAGACGGCGATCGCGACGATCGCCGGCGCTCTGGATGCCACCGCCGGGGCCGATGTGGTCACGCAAGGATTGAAGATCGTGCAAGCCGGCCAGATCCCAACCTCGGTCGTGTATCGCGGTCTGGGCGGGGTCAGCGGCGTGGATCTGTACTCCAACCCGGTTCCCGTCGCGAACGGCGGCGCGCTCGGCGACTGGTCGGCCTTGCTGGCCGGCGACGCAGGGACCATGGATGCCGACGCGACGCCGGACTTGGTGCACGCGATCAACGCGGTTCCCTCCGGTGGTCAAGCGGCATTGTGGAGCCAGGCTGCCGTATCGGCCAAGACCGGACGGACGCTGTGGAAGCGCGAAGGTCCGCTGAACCCGGGCGCTCCCGCTCGCGGCGACCTGGTCGCGGACACGGCCGCCGACATCGTGGACGTGCAGGAGTCGGCGACAAGGACCTCCGACAGCCTGGTCGTCAAGACGGCCTCGGGCGCCGACGGATCGGCAGTGTGGAGTGCGCGCGTGCTGATTGGCGGCGGCACCGAGCGGGTTCGCTCGCTGGTTGCTCAGGCAACCACCCCGCAAGGGGCCGGCGACCTGCTGCTGACGGTCGTTCAGAAGTCGGGTACCGGATTCCGGAGCCTTCTGGTGATGATGAAGGGATCGACCGGACAGGTGATCTGGATCCGCACCACGTAGGCATCGGAAACCTCAAGAAGCGGCCGCGCATCAGGGGGCGGCCGCGTGTTTGTTTGGGATTTGGGGCTCTGTTTCGTTTCGGCGCTTCGGGGGTGGGGGCGCTTGGGCGCTCGGCGCCGCCGCATA
>JBKKBA010000120.1:0-5609 GCA_046714275.1 Actinomycetota bacterium | reverse complement strand
TTCCTGGGCGGCGGCGAGATGATCCGGGAAGTCTGGTTCGACCGCGCCACCTACAACGAGGTGCCGTACAAATTCGAAGCCGGAACCCCGCCGATTGCGCCGGCCGTCGGGCTGGGCGCCGCCATCGATTACCTGACCGAGCTGGGCATGGATGCCGTCCATGCACACGAGATGGAGCTGACGGGCTATGCGCTGCGCCGCTTGGCCGATCTGGGCGAGGTAACCGTGCACGGTCCCACCGATCCCGCGCTGAAGGGCGGCGTGGTGTCGTTCTGGTACTCCGACATCCATCCGCACGATCTGGGCACGATTCTGGACCAGTCGGGGGTCTGCATCCGCGCCGGACATCACTGCGCCCAGCCGCTGATGCGACGCCTGGGCGTGGCTGCGACGGCCCGCGCCTCGTTCAGCGTCTATAACACCACCGAAGACGTCGATGCCCTTATCGAAGCGCTCAAGCACGCGAAAGAGGTCTTCTCGCGCGGCGGTGGTCTCCCATTCTGACCCATCCGACTCCGGTATCCTGACGCCGCCATGTCGCTTGACGATCTGTATCGCGAGGTGATTCTGGACCACTACCGGAACCCTCGGAACAAGCATGCCCTCCCGGAGGCGACGATCGATCTAACGCACAACAATCCGCTGTGCGGCGACGAGATCACGATCCACGTCCTGGTTTCGGGCGACGCGGTTTCCGACGTCGCCTTCGAAGGTCAGGGGTGCTCGATCTCGCAGGCGTCGGCGTCGATGCTGACCGATCTGGTCAAGGGCAAGCCGCTGAAGGAAGTCAAGGATCTGATCGACAAGTTCCGGGCGATGATGGCTGGGAAGCCGGTGGACGACGAGGACGCGCTGGGTGATCTAGTAGCGCTGAAAGGGGTCGTGAAGTACCCGGTCCGGATCAAGTGCGCCGTTCTGGCCTGGGACACGCTTCAGGAAGGCGTTCAAGACACCCCGTCGTAACAAGCCCGACCAGCGTCGAAACAAGCCCGACCAGCGTCGTAACAAGCCCGATCTGCGGCGGGATTCCGGAAGAACCGGAAATAGCGGGCGTTCTTTTTCCCGGATTGGGCAGGGACCTGAAGATTCCTTACGAATAGTCCATATGGCAGTCTTCCCAAACAGGGGTCTGGGTCTGTACGCTTCCATCCAGGCTCAACGCGGTTGGGGGATTCCTCAGGGGGTGACGGGCCTTTGTCGATCGAAGCGCGGTACCTAGGGCCAGAGATTCCGGCTGAGCTGGACCAGACGTATCGACGCACGTTTGCGCGCCTCAAGGGATTGTTCCGCGCTCGCGGATGCACGCCCGAGGAAGCCGCCGACCTTGCCCAGGAAGCCGCCATGCGCGCCTATATGCACGTGCAGCGCTGGGGCGTTTCCGGTGAGGGCCTGGACCCGCTCATCAATCGCATCGCTCGCAACCTTTTGATCGACCGGCACCGGCGCATCGCGCCGCACTTGGTGCCGCTGGACAGCGCCGCGGAAGTTCAGGACCCGGGCCTGGATCCGACGGAAGAGGTCATCCGCCGGCAGCGCCGCAACGAGGTGCGCACCGCCGTGCAAGAACTGCCCGACCGCCACCAGACGGCGATCATGTACTCGATGGGCGGCATGAGCCCGGCCGAGGTCGGCGACCGCCTTGGGATCGGCCGCAACGCTGCCGACGCTCTGCTGCATCGCGCTCGCCGCTCGCTGAAAGAGCGGCTGCGTCACGTGGGGGAAGGCGCGTTCGGTTTCGGCCTTTGGTTCCGCATCAAGGCTCGCAACGCCGCCGCCAAGGCAGGCCTGGCTCCGACGGTCGAGGCGGCCGGGGTGACGTCCGTTTCCGCGGGAATCGCGGCAGCAGCCGCGATCGTTGCCGCGGTGAGCTTCGTGTCGGGCGGATCGCCGTCGGCGCCGGCCGGCATGGCCGCCGGACGAGTGGCGGCTCCAGCCGTGTCCACGATCGATGGTTCAGGTTCCGCGGGAATGGGGACGCCGGCAGATACCGCATCCGCGGCCGGCGGCAGCTTGTCGGGCAGCGGCGGCACCTACGTCGGTTTGCCGGGCGGCGGCGGTATCGCCAAGGGCAACGGTGGAATCCGAGGCAACAGCGGCGTGGACAACCCGGCGGACCCCGACCAGAAGTTGCTGGGGGTGGCGCCCGACGTTATTCACGAAGACAACGACGAATCCGTAACCGGCCAGACGTTCGACGACGCGTGCAGTCGCAGCCGTGCCGACTGCTCGCAGGCCTATCAAGAGCCGGTCGAGCCCTCGATCTCCTTGAAGCGCCGATGAAGCGATTCGCGCTTGCCGTCGCCGTGGCTCTGGCCGCTCTGCTGCCGGGCATGGCGGCGAACGCCGATTCCTACTGCGCCCGCACGGGGCTGACGATCCTGGGCGAGCCCTGGCTGGCTCACCAGTTCTGCGTTGACTGCCCGGTTGGGCCCGATTGCCCCTCACCGGCCCCCGACGGCACCGTGCCCGACCAGGTCGGCGCTCCCGGCGTCCTCACCGTGCAGGTCGAGCAGTAACCCGTTTCGCCCCCAAACATTCCGCCATTCTGCGCGTAAGACGGCCACGCTCAGGCCGTAGTTCTTAGTGTGCGGGCCGGAAACGCCTGAAGGCTCGCCGGGAGCGTCCGCTCACCCTGGGAGCGGGCGATCCACGGACTGCTGTGAGGGGATCTTCGTCCGCGCTCGCGGGCGATCCCGAGCCAACCTCACTGTGGTCTCCTCATAAGGGGGGTGGGAACCCTGGCCCGCCCCCCTTCCTCTTTGTCCGGAAACGGGTCAATGAGTCCGCCCGTTGTGCGGGAGCGCCGGGTTAGGCGATTTCGAGCATTCGGCGCAGCGCGACGCGCGCCCACTCCGCGGTGGCGGCCGGCACCGCGACCTGGTTGACGACACGGCCGGTCAGCAGGTTCTCCATGGCCCAGACCAGGTGCGGCAAGTCGATCCGGTTCATCGTGGCGCAGAAGCAGACGGTCTTGTCCAGGAAGACGACGGTCTTGCCGGGGTTTTCTGCCGCAAGCCGGCTCACCAGATTCAGCTCGGTGCCGACGGCCCACTTCGATCCTTCCGGCGCCGCCGTGATCGTCCGAATGATGTACTCGGTCGACCCGACATCGTCGGCTGCTTCGACGACCTCGTATCGGCACTCCGGATGCACGATGACGCGCACGCCCGGGACACGTTCGCGCACGGCGGTGACGTGCTCGGTCTGGAACCGCTGGTGTACGCTGCAGTGGCCGCGCCACAGCAGCACCCGGGCGCGTTCGATCTGCTCTTCGGTCAAGCCGCCCAGATCCCGATGCGGATCCCACACGACGCAGTCTTCCATCGGCAATCCCAATGAGCGCACGGCGGTGTTGCGACCCAGATGCTGGTCGGGAAGGAACAAGATCTTTTCCTTCAGCCCGAACCCCCAGCGCATCGCGGCGCCGGCGTTCGACGAGGTGCACACCGCGCCGCCTTCCCGGCCGGTCAGCGCCTTGATGTCTGCGGTGGAGTTCATGTACGTCAGCGGGACGACGCGCCCCGGGACGACATCCTGCAGGATCGTCCAGCACTCTTCCGCTTGAGCAATGTCGGCCATGTCGGCCATCGAGCAGCCGGCCGCCATGTCGGGAAGGATCACCTGCTGCCATTCCTCCGTCAGGATGTCGGCAGACTCCGCCATGAAATGCACGCCCAGGAAGATCACGAAGGGGCTGGCGGCTTCCGCAGCCAGCCGTGCCAGCTTGTAGCTGTCGCCGCGGGCATCGGCGAACTGGATGACCTCTTGCTTCTGATAATGGTGGCCCAGGACGATGAGCTGGTCATCCAGCGCCTGTTTGGCCGCTGCGGCCCGCGCCACCAAGGAAGGGTCCGACGCCGGCGGCAGGCCGGCGCAGTCGGTTCCCCGCTCGCTGAGGGTGGAAGCGGGGCGCGGGGTCAGGGTCAGGGGAGTGATTGCCACGTCACCATCATCGTAGCGGCGGCGGGGGACGGCCGCGAACGCCTTCTCGGCTTCGGGGACCTCTATGATTGACCGCCGTGAGCCCGGACGACGTTCCATTCCTGCGCGCGATCGACCGACCCATCGAGCGAGGCCCGGCCAACCGGGTCACCGACCCCAGTTTTCCTCGCGCCTCCGAAGCGCTGGCGGACAAAGTGGCAGCGCCGCTTGCGACCGTGCTGGGAGCTCCCTTTGGCGGCGGGTCCCTGTCGGGCGCCAAATGCGAGCAAGGCCCCGCCGCGATCCGCGGCGCGCTCGCCCGCTTCTCGGCCTATTCATCGGATTTTGGTGTTTCGCTGGAGCTGGCGTCGGTGCTTGACGCCGGCGATGTGGATGTGGACGCTGACGACGTCGTGCAGACGCAGGCACGCATCGCTGCGTGTCTGGAGTCCATCTGCAGTCGTAGTCCCGAGCCGGTCGCCTTGCTGGGCGGTGACAACTCGGTCACGGTGGGCGGCGTCGCCGGCGCCCGCGCCGACGCGCTGATGCCATTCGATGCCCATCACGACGTGCGTGACGGCGAATCCAACGGCTCGCCGGTTCGTCAGATCCTGGAAGGAGGCATGCCGGGACGGCGAATCGTCCAGATCGGCATCCACGGCTTCGCGAACTCTCGCGTGTACGCGCAGCGCGCCGCCGACGACGGGATCGTCTGGGTCGCACCTTCTACGGTTCGCGAACGGGGCATCGACGATGTGGTGGACCAGACGACTGCGCTGATGGCCGGCGACGGCGCGGGACGCGTCTGGGTTGACTTCGACTTGGATTGCCTGGACCGGGCGTTCGCTCCGGGAACGGCTGCATCGATGCCCGGCGGTTTGTGGCCGGCCGACCTGGAGCGCGCGGCCTTCTTGCTGGGAGCCTCCCCGCTGGTTTGCGGCATCGACCTGACCGAGCTGGATCCGAGCGCCGACGTTGCACAAACAACCGTGCGCACCGCATGTGCCGTGCTTTTGGCGTTCCTGGCGGGAGTCGCTTCCCGATGAGTGGCGTCGCCGGCGGCGCGCCCGGCATCCGGCTGACCGGCGATCCGCTGGAGATCGCCGATGTTGTTGCTGTGGCGCGCAGCGCCGCAAGGGTGGACGTTGATCCTTCGGTGACCGCACGGATGGCGCCCGCCCGTGCGCTGGTCGAAGCGGCCGTCCAGCGGGAAGACGTCGTTTACGGAATCACGACGGGCTTCGGCGCGCTGGCCGCCGTTCATATCCCGGTCGCCGACGCTCAGGATCTTCAGCATGCGATCGTGCGTTCCCATGCCGCCGGCGCCGGCGATCCCGTCGCCGACGAGATCGTGCGCGGCATGATGTTGCTTCGCGCGCGAACGCTGGCAGCCGGGCACACCGGTGTGCGCCCCCTCCTGGTCGAGCGGATCGTCGCGCTGCTGAACGCCGGAGTGACCCCGGTCGTTCCGCGCTTCGGCTCGGTCGGAGCCAGCGGGGATCTGGCGCCCTTGGCGCACTGCGCGCTGGCGCTCTTGGGCGAGGGTCGCGTCCGGCTTGCGGACGGCAGCGTCGTGGACGGCGCCGCGGCGCTGGCGCAGTTCGGGATCGAACCGGTGCGGCTGGAGGCGAAGGAAGGCTTGGCCCTGGTCAACGGAACCGACGGGATGCTGGCGATGCTGTGTCTGG
>JBKKBA010000119.1:0-8176 GCA_046714275.1 Actinomycetota bacterium | reverse complement strand
CGGTTCACGTGAACCGCGACGCTCGCAAGCCGTTTGTTACTGCACGATCACTTCCAGCAGGGTTAGGTAGGCCTCCAGGCGGACAGAGCCGCTGTTGATCGGCAGGATCGACGCCGATGCCGACACTCCGCCGCTCAAACGCACGGTGCCGTGCCGGTCGCAGTCGCCCGTGGCGTCGAGCGTCACGCGAAGCTCGACGATCCGGCCCTCGATCTGACTGGTTCCCGATAGGGGGATCGGCTGGACGGCTTGGGCAGACCCGCAGTCGCTCTGGGCTGAGGCGACGATCTGGGCGGCGGCCGAGGGCGGGAACAATCCGGAGACGTCGGTTTGGATCGACGCCCGGTCCAGCCGGAAGCGGAAGGTCAGCACGACCGGATTGAATCCCGACGGCCCTGTGAAGGTGTGCTCAAGGCCGGCGGCAGCGGTGGCCCCGGCCCACGGCGCCACGCCGGTCGCGGGCGCGGCCAGGTCTACCAGCGCGGCCATCGTCCCCGACGTGGTGTCGGACGCCGCCGACGCATCGCAGGCCGCCGGGTCGCCCGGCTTCAGGTACGTCCGACATTCCTTCGACCGGTACCGGCCGGCGTAGGGCGCTGCGGCAACCGTTCGAGGCGCGGGCGGCGACGGCGTCCCCGACGGTGTTGGGCTGACTGACGGGGACGGGGTCGGTGTGCCGGTGCCGGTCGGGGTCGGCGTAGGCGATCCCGTGTCTGTCGGTGAGGGCGATGGCGAAACCGTGAAGGTTGGGCTGATCGACGGTGACGGCGTGCCGGTGGGCGTTGTCGATGACGTTGCAGAGGGCGACGGCGATGACGTTGCAGAGTCGCATGTCCTGGGGTTTGGGTTTGCACCGGCCGGCACGGGGTCTTGAGACACCGTCCCGGAGTCCAGACCGATGGTTCGGATCGAAACCAAGGCGGTGGTGTCGGGTTCCTCCCCAACGCACCCGGTAGAGAAGAGGAGCCACGGAGACGGTTCCAGGAGCGCGCTGCCCTCTTGCGTATCAACGTAGGCGTCCTGGTCCGAGATGAAGAAGCGAACGCTGTTGACCGTTGTCAGTGGGCTGGAGTTGGCGATCCGGATGCTTATCGAGCAGTTGAATTCCCCGGCGGGGATGATGCAGGCGACGTCGGGGGCTCCGTAGTCGATGTCGGTTGCGAACTGGTCGGGATCGTTCGGCCCGCCCTCGATCTCGCCAGCGATATATATCGCCGTGGTGGCCGCGTCGTTCAAAGTCGGCCACAGCTCGATAGAGGGATTGAGCAGGGCATTGGTCACGGCCGGAGCAGGCGGCACGTACAGGCGAAGGTTGCCGTGGGAGGCGCCGGCGGTGCGGGCAGACAGGGACAAACCCAGCAGCGTCAGCACGATCAGGACGATGGTCGG
Source organism: Actinomycetota bacterium (assembly GCA_046714275.1). Lineage (GTDB taxonomy): Bacteria > Actinomycetota > AC-67 > AC-67 > AC-67 > JBKKBA01. Next base: position 6,787 of record JBKKBA010000119.1, on the reverse strand, counting down.
GGGCCATAGGCGCTTCAATCCGTCGATCGACATGAGAATCTCCTGGCAGTCGGTGGTCTTTGTCGCCCGTCCGACCCGGCCACGGGCCCAATCTTGCAGTGCCGGTTTTGCCGGATCGGGGGGATCGATGGCCACAACGGGGGAGGGCAAAGCGGCCACAAGCGTCGGGGGGACGGCGGGGGGACAGGGAGCGGTCCGGGAGGCGCCGAAAGTGAGAGCATCCGGCCTTTGGTTCCGGTCGAACCGTCGTGAGAAAGAACGGGTCTGTGAAGCCGACGCTGAGTTCAAAAAGCGTGACGATCGCTCAGATCGTGACGCTGATGCTGGCCGCTGCCGTGATGCTGCTGCCGGCGGCTCCATCGCGCGCCGCCGCCGCCCTAGCCGGCCGGATCGACGCCCCCAAGCCTGGGGGCCTGGCCGTCCACCCGATCCTGGAACGAGCCTACGTCGCACAGCAGGACGGCGACCTGGCCGTGGTGGATACGCGGACATTCGCCGTTTTGGAACGGGTGCCGATGAAGTGCTGTCTGGTTGACGTGTCGGCCAGCGCGGGAGTCAACGGAAAGGTGTACGTGTCGGGCAACGGGGTGATCGTGATGGATGCGGCGACCAATGTCGTGGAAGCAACCGTCAGTGTGACGCCGGGCGCGGCCGATGCGATTGTGGTGGACGACTCGACGGCGCGTGTGTACGTGGCGCTGCCCAACGAAGACACGATCGCCGTCATCAACATGCAGACGAACGAAGTCGTCGGACGCTGGCCGGCGGGGGACCGGCCCGAAGCGCTGGCGCTCGGCACCGGCGCGCTCTACGTCGCCGACCTAGACGGCAATGAAGTTCGAGCCATAGACACGGCCACCGGTCTGACCGCACTCACTGCGCCGATCCCGCAGCCGGCCGCGATGACATTGGATCCGGCGAACGGACACCTGTACGTCGCGGCGGGGGACGGCACGGTTCGGGTTCTGGATGCCGCTACTTTTGGCTCGATCCGAACGATTGTGTTGGGGGGAAAACCAAGCGGCGTCGCGTTCAATCCCGGCAACGGACGGCTGTGGGTGTCGGATGCGGTGACGACCGCAGTGTGGTTCATTCGATCGAGCGATGGTGCGCCGCTCGGTCGCATCCCCGTCGGCAACGCGCCCGGAGGCGCCGTGTTCGATGCGCGCTTCGCCCGGGCCTACGTGTCCGCCACCGGATCCGACGCCGTCGTCGCGCTGTCCGAAGGCCCGGGGATCGTGGACATCCTGACGCCGTTCCAAGACTCGTTCGTCGGGCCGTCGAAGATGGTCGTGACCGGCACGGCACCATCCGGCTCGCCGGTCACGGTGACCGAAAACGGCGCGACGGTGGGCGTGGTGTTCGCCGACCTGACCAGCCGGTGGTCGATGCCGATGACGCTCCCCGAAGGCTCGCACACGATCGTCGCGTCGGTGCCCGAAGAACGGCCGAGCGCCCCGCGAACCTTCGTCGTCGATCTGACGCCTCCGTCGCTCACCCTGACCTATCGCACACCGCCGAACGCGGCGGGATGGAACAACACCTACGTGCTACTTCGCTGGTCGTGCACCGATGCCGGATCCGGGGTCACCGAAGAGCTGATCGAAAAGATCCTGTCGTCCGAGGGGCGCAACCTGTCGATGGAGGCCAAGTGCAAGGATCGAGCCGCCAACCAGGCGACGAACACGGTGACGGGTCTGAACGTTGACCGGACGGCGCCGTCGATCGTTGCCAAGCGGACGCCGCCGGCGAACATCGCCGGCTGGAATCGCACCTCGCCGGTTACGGTCGAGTTCACGTGCGCCGACGCACTGTCGGGGATGACGGGGCCGACGACGTCAACGTTCACTGCGGCGGGCGAAACGCAAGGAAAGACGTTCGGCATGGGATGCACCGACATCGCCGGCAACGTGCGAGGCAGAGTGGAAACCGTGCGGATCGACTTGCGCGCGCCGACGACCACGGTGGATGGACTGATCCCGCTTGCGGCGCCCGGTATTCCGGTGAGGGGGCAGGCAACCGATGGGCCGTCGGGCGCAGCGGCGGTGGAGGTTCGCTTCGTCGATCAGGACGGGGCGGAGATGGTGGTCCCCGCGGCGTGCTCGGCCGCATGCGGTGATGCAGTGATGCGGTGGCGGACCGAGCCGCCGCAGGGACTGAACCCGGGTCTTTACTTGGTGAGCGCGCGCGCTACCGACGTGGCCGGCAACATCGGCGAGTGGTCCGCGGAGTCAACGTTCGTGGTGATCTCGGCGCCGGTTGTGTGACCGTGAGCGCCGGGCGATCCTGCCGCGGCGGGGGAGACTCCCAGCAGCAGAACCGACGCGGCGACGGCCGGTAGTACGAACAACGCGGTGAACGCTGGAAGGGTACGAGCGGCGCGCACACGCACGGGTACCGGGGCGGGCACCGGCGACGGCGCGGGCCGGCGTAGCGCGAACGCCGTCAGCCCAACGATCAGAACTTCGTAGCCCGTCGCAAGCAGGTCCGGCAGGGCCGCGCTCTCTCGCTCGGGAAGACCGATCGTGCGCGATGCGGACCAGATCAGCACGACCGCGGCGTTCGCGGCCGCACCCAGTGTCAGAGTCCTGCGCGACGGAGCAGCACCCATCAGCACGCCCGCCCACGCGGCCTGCGCGGCGGCCAGGAAGACGAAGAACACGCCCGTTGCGATGCTGAAGGCGAAGTGTTCGGGCGCGGCCGAGGCGTGAACCAGGGCGGCCGCGGCCGACAACGTCGCGATGGCGGTGATGCTGCGCGACCGGCCTGGGTTCATCATCGTTGGGGACCTTTCTTTTCGAGTGGGGTCTTTCCAAGGGGGAGGGACCGGCCGAGCGCCCTCGCAGGAGAGCGCCCGGCCGGCCTGATCGTGATCTGTGGAGCTTTTCTGCTTAGCGGCCGATGTACTTGTCCAACGCCGCGGTCAGTTGATCCACGTGCATCTGAAGGGCGCCGGCTCCGGCTTCTGCCGGCAGGCCGGTTGCCGTGGCCAGGAACTGGGCGAAGCTGGTCTTGTACTGCGACAGCTCCTCCAGCGCCTTGGTGCGCGCGGCGTCGTCCTTCTTGGCTGTGCCGACCGTGAAGTCCACGAACATCCGGATGTGGTCGCGCCACTGCTTTAGGAACGAGTCCTTCGCTGCATCGCCGTACAGGGATCCGATGGCCGCGCCCAGGTCGGCCGAGTTGCCGTCCAGCGCTCCGGCGATCGCTTCGAAGTCGGGCTTGCCGTCAATGCCCTTCTGCATCGCGAAGACGGCCAGACCGGCGTGCTCGCCCAGCAGGCGGTCCACGGCCAAGCGCAGGTCGCCGGCCTTGGTGTTGATGGGGCCGAGCTTCTTCTGCTTGGCAATCGAGCCGGCCAGCGCGTCACCGGTGACGTACATGTGCGCGTAGGCGTGGCGGACCTCGCTGTAGGTCTTCTTGAAGTCCTTCGACTTGTAGGTGTCTAGAGCGGCGACCAACTGGTTGACGTGCTCCTGCAGCGCGCCCGACGCGGCGCTGGCAGGAATGCCCGTCGCCGTGCTCAGGAACTTGCCGAAGCTGTCTTTGTACTGGCCAAGCTCGTCCAGGGCAGCCTTGCGCTTGGCATCGTCGCCCTGTGCCGTGGCGACCGTGAAGTCCACGAACATGCGGATGTGATCGCGCCACTGCTTCAGGAACGCGTCCTTCGCGTCGTTGCCGTACAGAGATCCGATCGCGTCGCCCAGGCCGACGCTGTTGGCGTCAAGCGCCTTGGCGGCCGCGTCGAAGTCCGGCGATCCGTCGAAGCCCTTCTGCATGGCGAACGCGGCAAGCAGCGCGTGCTCGCCCAGGCCCTGGCCAAGCGCCAGACGCAGGTTGACGGCCGGGCTCTTGATGGCGCCCAGCTTCTTCTGCGTTGCGATCGCGCCCGACAGCGCGTCGCCGGTGCCGAACATGTGGTTGTAGGACTCGCGGATCGAGGCGTAGGCCGCCGTGTAGTCGGCGGTGGCTGCCGCCGGCGTGGACGAGCTGCCGCCGGCTGCCGGCGTCGTGTCGGCCGTCTTGTTGCTGCTGCAGGCTGCGCCGGTCAGGGCCAAAGCCCCGGCGAACGCAACGGTGGTGAGCCATCGTTTGGACATGAACCCGTACTCCTTCTGAATCGGGGAGCGTGCGCTCCAAGTCGACTAAGCGGTGACGCGAACTTCTGCGTTCATGACGTTGTGCCGCGTGCAGAAGTAGGTGAACGTGCCGGCCTTGGTGAAGGTGTAGGAAGCCGTGGCTCCCTTGTCCTTCAGGTCGGCGGTGAAGATTCCGTCGGCCATGTTCATCGGGCCGGTCGTCGTGCCCGTGGTGACGGAGTGGAACACGGTGTCGTCGTTGATCCATTCGACGGTCTGACCCACGCGGATCGAGACGACTTTTGGATCGAACTTGAAGTCCGTGATCCGCACCGTGGCCGAGGGGGCGTTCGTGGTTCCCTTCGTCGTGCCGCCGGCGGGCTTGGTAGACGAGTCACTCTTCGCGCCGCCGCATGCTGCCAGCGCGATAGTCAGAGCGACCGCTGCAAGCAGGGCCGGGCGCATCTTCCTGATCGTTGTCATCGGCAACCGTTCGCCCACCCGGGGCCCGCGGACGCCCTGAAAAGAATCTTTTTTGGAATCGATCCGGGCTGGCTTCGGCGCCGAATGAAGGGCTCAGGCACACGAAAGCCGGCGCCACCTCCCTGCGGCGCCGGCCTTCGTTTGCCGCGATGAGGCCCTGTCAGGCACGACCGCCGCACCATTGCTTGCTCGTATGACAGTACGACTGCTACCATGATGTCATGCGACAGATGACAATCCGTGTTCCCGAGGGGCTGCTGAAGCAGGTAAAGAGCGCGGCCGGACTGGGGGGCCGCAGCGTAAATGCGTGGGTCACCGCTGTGCTCTCCGCCGCCGTCAACCCAGACTTGGCGGACGACGAGATGGAGCGCGTCAGGGAGCGCCTTGTGCGCGCTGGTCTGGTGGCCCCGTCCGGCGATCGCAGGATGCGACCGTCCCGGGCGGCCGTACTCCGCGCGCGGGCCGCCGCCGGCCGTCGGGGAGGAACGGAGGGCGTCGTCGCTCAGGGGCGCCGCTGAGCGCGTTCGCGGACTCGTCCGCGCTCGTGAAGTTGTATGTGGACGAGGACGGCAGCCGCGCCGTGCGGCGACTCCACCCGTTGGTCATCTCGTGCCTTGCGCGCGTCGAGGTCCCCGCTGCTCTGTGGCGCATGGTGCGGATGAATCGTGCCGGCGACAGCGATGCCGTCACGCTCTGCGCCGAGTTCGAAGCCGACTACTTCGGCAGCCACACGGAAGCTCCCCGATTCATCGTCGTGGATTTGGTTCCGCCCGTCCTGGAGGAGTCGGCTCGCCTGGTGGCCAGGCACCGGCTGGGCGCCTACGACGCGATGATGCTGGGAAGCGCTGTCGCGGCCCGCGAAGCCGACCCAGGATGCGGCACGTTCGCATGCTTCGACCTAGAGCTGCGCGCGGCCGCCGAAGCCGAAGGATTCACGCTGCACCCGGCATCAGTTATGAGCTAGGCATGTGCGTGCCTTGCCGTTCGTAGCCGGGCGACAGAGTTGGATGAAGGGGGGGCTCATGGGGGATCGGACTCGAATATCGACAGAGCGAGCCAAGGGGACGGGCGAATAGTGCGGTTTCCCGCGCCCGGAATCGCCCCGGAGCCCAGGCTCTCCGCTGCTATACTCGCCGGACCTTTCCGGGGTAGCGCAATCGGCAGCGCAGCGGACTGTTAATCCGTTGGTTGTGGGTTCGAGTCCCACCCCCGGAGCCACTCTGACCAGCGGAAACGCTCCCAAAGACAGGGCCCCCGACATGCGCCGAGGGCCGTTTGTCAGCCAAACGTCAGCCACTTTCCTTCAGAGATCAGCGAGCGCCCGCACGATGAACGCCGCGACTGCAAGGAACACGCTCGCCGAGAGCAATACCGCGACCCACTGCTGATCTCGCAGCAGGTTCACCATGCCTTCGTGCTTCCCGTCGTAGTCGATGCCTTGGTAGCGATCAGCAGAGGGTTTGAACCAGATGAGAAGGAGCACTGCCGCCGCGCCGCTACCAATGAGGCTCAGCGCTGACAGGATCAGTTCGGCCGTCTTCAATGCCCGAACGCTTTCGTCAGCGCATCGCCAGCCACCTTCGTCATGCCGGGCAGCACGTGCTGCAGATTCTCGCCTGCTCTCATGGGGTGCAATGATTGCATCGATTGGGCCGCCATGCCCGTAGCCGGTGACCTTGCATCTGCACTTGACCCCGCATTGTGGGCGCGGCGGTGTGGGCTGGATGCTCTCGATTCGTGGCAGGAAGAAATGCTTCGCTCGCCGTCTGAACGGCTTCTTCTGAACTGTGGTCGTCAAGTAGGCAAGACGACGGTCTGCGCGGTCTCCGCGCTTCATACGGCCGTCTTCAAGCCCGGCAGTCTGACGTTGATCGTGACGCCGTCGCAGCGCCAGTCCGTCGAATCTTTTCGGGCCGTCATGAAGCACTACCGGCTACTGGGTCGTCCTATGCCGACCGAAGCCGAATCGCAGATGCGACTCGAACGCGAAAACGGTAGCCGAATCGTTGCGCTTCCGTCGAGCGAGCCGACGATCCGCGGCTACTCGGGCGTGTCGCTCGTCATCTTCGATGAGGCTGCGCGTATCGCCGATCCGGTCTACTTCTCGATTCGGCCGATGCTTGCCGTCAGCGGTGGTCGCATCATCGCAGCATCGACGCCGTTCGCCCGGCGCGGCTGGTGGGCCGACGCATGGTTCTCCGAAGGCCAGTGGCACCGCTTCGAAG
>JBKKBA010000118.1:0-2594 GCA_046714275.1 Actinomycetota bacterium | reverse complement strand
GTCCGCGCCGGGGTGATCACGCGCGAGGATATCCCCGCCGATGTCGGCGACGCGCTGGGGCGCTCGCATGCGGAGCGCATCAACACGCTGGTGATGGCCGTCGTCGTTCCGTCGCAGGGGCAGCCGGCGGTCACCATGCGCGAACCCGAGGCCGGCTTGATGGCAAAGTTGCGCGAGTTCCTGTTCGAGCGCGTCTACATGTCGCCGGTCACGCAGGAAGGCCGGGCGCATGCCGAGCGCGTCATCGAAGACCTCTTCCGTCACTACACCGCTCGCCCCGAAGAGCTGCCGGCCGAGAACCTGAACACGCCGGGCGACCCGCCGACCCGCGTGGCCGACTTCGTGTCCGGCATGACCGATCGCTACGCGCTCAGCCGTCACGTCGAGCTGTACGGAGATCAGTACGAGGATCTCTACGGGGGCAACGGGTGAGAGAGGGCAAGGGGCGGATCGCGGATTCGGATCTGGAAGAGGTCCGGCAAAAGGCGAACATCGTCGAGATCGCGCAGCAGTACATGAAGGTCAAGCAAGCCGGTCGCGTCTTCAAGGCGCTGTGTCCCTTCCATTCCGAAAAGACGCCGTCGTTTTCGATCGACCCCGCCAAGGGTGTCTACTACTGCTTCGGCTGCAGCAAGGGCGGCGACGTGATCGCGCTGGTTCGCGAATTGGAATCGACGGATTTTGTCGAGACCGTCGAGCTTTTGGCTCGGAAGACGGGAATCACGCTTCATTACGAGCAGCTCAGCTCGCAGGATCGGGAGAAGTCGAAAGTTCGGAACCGGCTGATCGATGCGCACCGCGAAGCGGTGGACTTCTACCACACGGCGCTGATGAAGTCGGCGGAGGCCAAGAAGGCTCGCGACTATCTGAAAGAGCGCCGCCTGAACGTGGACACCGTGGCCCGATTCAAGGTGGGCTGGTCGCCGTCGGGCTGGGACAACCTCACCAAGCATCTGAAGACCAAGGGCTTCAAGGACGACGACCTGACGACGTCGGGCCTGGCGCTGAGAACCGAGCGCAACTCGCTGATCGACCGGTTCCGGGGACGCGTCATGTTCCCAATCTTCGATGTGACCGGCGAGCCCAGGGCGTTCGGCGCGCGCCAGTTGCTCGAAAATGACGACGGCCCGAAGTATTTGAACACGTCCGAGACCCCGATCTACAAAAAGGGAACCTTTCTGTACGCTTTGAACTGGGCGAAGGCGGAGATTGTGAAGGCCGATGTGGCCATTCTGGTCGAAGGCTACACCGACGTGCTCGCGTTGCATCAAGAAGGCATCCCGCTGGCCGTTGCAACCTGTGGTACTGCTTTGGGCGTCGAACATTTCGCGGCGCTGCGTCGTTTTACCGGGCACATCGTGATTGCTTTGGATGCCGACCCCGCCGGCATGGCCGCTGCAGAGCGCGCCGTGGAGCGCGCCTATCTGGACGCCCGCGGTCGCGATATGGACCTGCGGGTTCTGACTCTTCCGGCAGGAAGCGACCCTGCGGACTATGTGACCGCAAGAGGCGGCGACGAATTCCGTAGTCTCTTGCGTGGAACGCTCCCCGTCGTCGAGTTCCGACTGGCTTCGCGCCTGGCGGGGCTGGATCTCTCCGAGCCCGAGGGTCGCGCGCGCGGGCTTCGCGCCTGCCTGCCCGTTCTTGCGCAGATCGACGACCAGATCGTGGTTCGGGACTACACACGATGGGTGGCCGACCGATGCGGGCTGGACTATGACGTCGTGTTCTTGGAGGTCGGCAAGGCGGTACGCGGGACGGGCACGCCGGGGCCGGCGGGGCTGAAGCAAACCTCCAGCCACGTTGCGAAGGAGCGGGAAGCCATCAAGCTTGCGCTGCAGCATCCGGACCTGGTCGGCGAGCACCTAGAGCGCCTGGAGCCCGACGACTTCCAGACTCGCACGCACCGGCTGGCGTGGGAGCAGATCCGGCGTGGAAAGACCGATCCGTCCCTTGCCGACGACGACGGCGTGCGCGATGTGCTGACCCGGTTGTCGGTGGATCCCGTTGACGGAGTGCCCGACGGCGATCCCAGCGATAGGCTGATCGAAGAAATCTTCATGCGCTTAGAGGAGTTTGCGCTGACACGACAAATTGCAACGGTACGAGTCCAACTGGAGAAGCTCAACCCCGTCGCCGATCCGGAAGGCTACAGCTCGCTCTTCAAGGAGCTTGTCGCGCTGGAAGCGGCGCGGCGGCGGATGATGGACGACGGCGAACCGTCAGGAGCGTAGACGCGTGGCTCTTCCCAACCAGCAACCCGATGTAACCCGCGACTTGATTGTGAAGGCGCGCGCGCGCGGTGGGTTCCTGACCAACGACGAGATCGACGAGTTCCTGGCCGCGCAGGACCTGACGCCGCAGCAGATCGAAGCCATTCAGGCGGCGCTGGTCGATGAAGGCATCGACGTTGTCGAGCTGCCCACCAACGAGCAGATGGACGAGGCCGCCGAGCTGGAGGCCGAGGCGCGCGAGATCGAAGCAGAGCTTCTCAAGTCGCCGACGTCGGATCCGGTCCGGATGTATCTCAAAGAGATCGCCCGGGTCCCGCAGCTGACCGGCGCGCAAGAAGTCTTCCTCGCCAAGCGAATCGA
>JBKKBA010000117.1:0-5711 GCA_046714275.1 Actinomycetota bacterium | reverse complement strand
GCGCACCTCGACCGGAACCTGATAGGTCGCGCCACCAACGCGGCGGCTGCGGACCTCCAGCGACGGCTTGATGTTGTCCAGCGCCTTCTTGAGCGCCGTCACCTGGTCGCTGCCGGACTTCTCTTTCACGCGGTCCAGCGCGGCGTAGACAATGTGCTCGGCAGTGCCCCTCTTGCCGCGCTCAAGGATCTTGTTGATGAGCTGCGTGACCAGGACCGAGCCGTAAACCGGGTCGGGCATGATGTCGCGCTTGGGAACAGGACCTTTTCTTGGCATGAGGGCTTCCTAGTTCTTCTTGGCGCCGTATTTCGAGCGCGCTTGCTTGCGGTCTTTGACGCCGGCGGTGTCCAGCGCAGCCCGGATGACCTTGTAGCGGACACCGGGAAGGTCCTTCACACGGCCGCCACGCACCAGCACGATTGAGTGCTCCTGCAGGTTGTGACCGACGCCGGGAATGTAGGCCGTGACCTCCATGCCCGAGGTGAGACGCACGCGAGCCACCTTCCGAAGAGCCGAGTTCGGCTTCTTCGGGGTCGTCGTGTACACGCGCGTGCAGACGCCCCGTCGCTGCGGCGAGCCCTTCAGCGCGGGCGTGCGGACCTTGTACCGCTTGGGCGTCCTGCCCTTGCGGACCAACTGCTGGATCGTCGGCAAGCTTTTCTCCTCTAATCAGTTCTTCAGGCCCCGGACCCGGCACACGACACCCCAAAAGTCGGGGGTCGAGGGCCTTGACCAGACACGCGCCCGGGCGTACAGATAACCCACCCGGCACCAGGCGCGAAGGCGAAGACTAGCGAAGGGCCCTCCGGGTGTCAACGCAGCCTATGGACATTCCGCCGGCCCCGCGCTGGGTTTTCCCTCCGCGGCCGGAGCATCCGGCAGACGCGGGGAGCTCTTTGGCACCGGCGTGCCGCCTCCTCGGGGTCGCGACGTCCCGGCACATTGAAGCAAAACCGAGAAGGTATGGGGGTAATCCCGGTCGAACACATACAAAACTAGCAAGCTGAGGGGGGACGGGAATGAAGAAGTCGGCCAAGCTCTTTGTGCTCGCGATCGGAAGCGTGATGGCGCTGGCGACCGGACCGGGTAACGCAGCGGTCACCGGCGCTGCGACCGTGACCCGCATGGGAGAAGTTGAGTTCGCCGGAGGCATGGCGGGCGCGTCATGGATGGAGGGCTACTTGACCTTTGCGACGACGGTGGGGGTGGCCGCCGACGGGTCCGCGGTTCTGACCAGCAGCGCCCAGGCAAGCTTGAACACCTGCGACCCAATGATGATCTGCACATACGTATCTTTTCCGGATCAGGTCATTCAGCCAACCGCTGTCAGCATGGACCCGATCGGCAACCAGGTGACGTTTACCGCCTGTCTGCGGCCCGACGGCGGCGGAGCGTGCAGGCCGTTCAACCTGCGGCTGGCAAGACCCTCAAGCCTGAGTCCAACAGGATTGCTGCCGGTGCCGAATGCCTGGGTGGACGGGAGCACCGTTCACGCGGACGGGGTCCTGCAAGCCGGCCGCTCTTACAGCGTCGTCAGCGGAGCCTTCGGCCCGGTCACTCTTCCCCTTGCGGGCGCAGACCACTTCGCGTACGTGAGTCAGCGGGTCGGCGTCGCCGTCACCGCTTCCTAGCTTCGACGCAAGAAAAGAGCGGCCTCAACCTTGGAGGAGGCCGCTCTTTCGTTGTGCCCGCACACCGGCTGCGGGACTACGGCTGGGGACTACGGCTGGGGACTACGGCTGGGCGAAAATGTCATGAGTGCCGATGCGGCGCCACGCGACATGCGGTTCGTTTGAATGCACCGGGTTCCCGAATTCGAAGGTGGCACGCCCGTTCTGCGCCCAGGTCATCTCGAAAACTCCGGGAGCACCCTGCACGCCCTTGACCCGTAAACCCTTTCGAAACGAGCCACCAACCAGATCGGAAGCGAACTTCTCGACTGCCACGCGGAACTGGCGCTGCTCCTCAGGTGAGAGCCGTTGCCAGTCACGCTCGAACCTTCGGGCCAGATCGAACGTGGGGGTCACGGCCTCTTTGTAGCCTTGCCGGGTGCGCGACCGGACCGGGCAGGCGGCTTGGACGTCTTCGCCTTGCCCAGAGCCGCCAGAAATTCGCCGGCATTTTCGTATCTCGTCACCCGGCCCGCGGTAATGTCCGCCGACGCTTCACGCTCCCCCGCTTGCCAGCCCGCCGTCCAGAACCACGCTTGGCTGGCATCGATCAAACGTTGCGGCTTCAGCAGGATTCCATCCTCGGTCATTTCGAATTCGATCGGGTCGCCTTCTTTGAGCCCCAACGCCCGTCGAATTTCCGTCGGAATGGTCACCTGTCCCTTAGCTCGTACGACACTGCTCGCCATGAATCCATCCGTTCGCCGATATCAGACTTTCTTACTTTCCTACTTTCGCACCGATCCTTGCCCCGGTCAAGAGAGGTCCGGATTTGCTCGATTCTCTCGCCCGGGAGACTGTCGGCGACCCCTGGTAGCGTCCCTATCCGACCCGCCCTTCCCGGAGGGGAAACAGCACATGGCGCCAAAGGCACGCACGCTTTCGATTTCCGAGCTGGATCTAGCGCGGCTGCGCCGCTTCTGCGTCTCGCGCAGCGACGATTCCGTCCAGACCCAGGCCGAGTTTCGCGGCAGAACGATCACGATCGTCCGTTACTACCGGCCCTGGCCGGGGGCCCGGCCCGACCAATGGGTCCGAGCCCCCTTCGCACAGTGCCGGTACACGGCTGCCCATGGCTCCTGGCTGCTGTATTTCACCGAGGCAGGCCGCTGGTATCTGTATTGCATGGATGCCACACCGCACCTGGACGCCCTCATCATGGAGATCGACGTCGATCCGATGGGCTACTTCGTCCAATGAGTTAACGCTTCTTCACCACGCTCAGCACGCAGCTCACCTTCTCGGAAAGCTGGTTCGCGCTCTTCGGGGCGCTCATGCCGTGCGTGTATGGCGACAGCATGTCCTGGAGCGGGTTCCACGACTTCGCCACCGCCGACGTCGGCCCTCGGCCGGAGCTGAAGGTTGCCTCACCTTCACAACCCAGCAGAGCAGCGTAGCGCGGCTCGACGCCGGTGCGAACGCGATCGGTGCTCATCGTGCAGTTCTTCCAGGACTCGACGACCGGGTCCCCGGCGCCCGAGTCCGGCTCGTGGGTAAAGGTGTATTTCAGCGTCGCTCCGGGAACGGCATCGACCGTCTGGCTGATCGGCGATCCCGTGGTCTTCGCTCCACTTTCCCGCCGCATGCCCTCAACGCACGACAGGGTCAGCCTGTAGGCAGCGGGAGGCGGTGCCTTGACCGCCGCCGGAGCAAAGATCTTTGTCCGAAGAACCGAAGTGCGCGGTGACGGAACCGGTGGCGGGACTGCCGGCGCGGCCGCGACGGGCGACGCAGTGACGGTCACGGTTGGGCCCGGCACAACGCGAACGGCTCGACCGGTGGACTGCGCGGAGCAGGCGCCCAACGCGAAGGCCAACAACGCAACACTTACGAGCGTCTTGCGGATCATGGTTCCCCCCGACATCTTCACCGGATCCCTCCGGCCCCTGGCCCGCCCGAATCCGAGCGGTTCGGCCCTTTGTGTGCCCGGATCTACCGGTTCAACCGCATCATGCCGCTCGTCAGAAATATCCGGGATCGCCCGGTTGATGAGCCTGTTCAGCAAGCACAAAGACCATTCAAGAGGCGCGCAGTGTCGGGTCCGGCAAACACCGGCAAGCAGTCGAGCGACGGGGAACGTGCGGGATCTACCGAACCAGGTCCCAGGACAGCGGAGTCCCGCGGGCGATGTCCTTCACGGCCCTCTTCCCAAGCACCTCGGGATAGTGGCGGGGATGCAACCCGTCCCCGGGGCGGATGGACCGGACGTTGCGTTCGGTGATCTCCTCGCCGGCCCTGACGTCCTCCACGACGAACAGCGACCGGCGAAACACCCGGCTGCCGGCCTCGGTCGTTCCCGGCCCGTACAAGGCGTTACCGATCGCTTGCTCGGCAACGCGAATGCCTTCGATCATCTCACGCAGCTCGGCCGGCTCCAGCGAGAATGCGCCGTCGGGACCGCCGTCGGCGCGCGAAATCGTGAAGTGCTTTTCGACGATGCTGGCCCCCAGCGCAACGGCGGCGATCGGCGCGGCGATGCCCATCGTGTGATCCGACAGCCCAACCGGCACGCCGAAATCGGCCATCATCTTCGGGATCGTCGCCAGGCTCATCTCCGACGGAGGCGCCGGATAGGCCGAAGTGCACTTCAGCAATGCAATCTGGTCGGCGCCCCCGCTGCGCGCCGCGGCAACGGCTTCCGCGATCTCTTCGTGCGTGGACATGCCCGTAGAGATCAGCACCGGCTTTCCGGTGGCCGCCATCTTCTGAATCAGCGGAATGTCAACGATCTCGAACGAAGCGACTTTGTAGGCAGGAACACCCATCTGTTCCAGGAAATCTACGGCGGACGCATCGAACGGCGCGCTGAAGCAGTGGATGCCGCACTCGTCGGCGATGGCGGCCAGCTTGGGCTGCCAATCCCACGGCATCGACCCCTCCTGATACAGGTCGTACAAACCCCGTCCCTCCCAAAGGGTTCCGCCGGTGCGCTCTTTGAAGAGGGAAGAATCAACGTCGATCGTGATCGTGTCGGCCGTATACGTCTGAAGCTTCACAGCGTCCGCGCCGGCTTCGGCGGCGGCCCGGACGATCTTGGCCGCGTGCTCGAAGTCGCCCAGATGGTTCGCCGACATCTCGGCGATCACGTAGACCGGCTCCCCCGGGCCGATCACCCGGCCGGCGATCTGAATGCTGGCGCTCACCCTTGGAAGCGTATCTCATCCCCAAAATCACGCAGTTTCGGCTGCGATCTGCGAGAATAGGTCCTGCATGCCGAAAAGAAACCAAGCTTCTCCCCCCGAACCACCCCCCGCGGAGCAGGTCGAGACGCTGATCGAGACCCCAATCCAAGTCCAGCCGGGCGACCGTGGCTTCGAGCGCTACGGCATCTCCCCCGAGGTCGTGGAGGCGCTGGCGCTTCGCAACATCAACGACACCTTCGCAATCCAAGCGCTGGTCCTGCAGGACGCCATGGAGGGACGCGACGTGCTTGCCAAGTCGCGAACGGGGTCGGGCAAGACCCTGGCCTTCGCCCTGCCTATCGTCGAGCGCCTGCAGCACGGCAGCAAGAGACCGGGTGCGCTGATCATGGTGCCCACCCGTGAGCTGACGTCGCAAGTCGCCGAAGAGTTCCGGATGATCGCCGACGTCAAGAAGCTTCGCGTCGCGACCGTCTACGGAGGCGTCGGCATCCAAGACCAGGCAAAGAAGGCCGCGAAGGCCGACATCGTGGTCGCGACGCCGGGCCGCCTGCTGGATCTGTACCGGCGCAAGCTGCTGCAGTTGAACCGTGTGCGCATCTGCATCCTTGACGAGGCCGATCGGATGCTGGACATGGGGTTCTTGCCCGATGTTGACTACATCCTTTCGCTGCTGCCCGAAGAGCGCCAGACGATGCTGTTCTCGGCGACGCTGGACGGCGCGGTCGGCACGATCGCAGCGGCCTACACCCGCAACCCCGTGACCCACGAGCGTGTCGCGCCTCGCGAGCAGCGGCAGGAGATCGAGCACCAGTTCGTCTCCGTCAAGCACGACGACAAGCTCGATCGCCTCGTCGAGCGCCTGGCCGAAGCCGACCAGGAGCGCACGCTGGTGTTCGTA
>JBKKBA010000116.1:0-2663 GCA_046714275.1 Actinomycetota bacterium | reverse complement strand
GGGTCCAGACGTCCGTCACGGGTGTAGCGACCGACTGCGATGCCCTGGGTCAATCCGTGTCGCCCGACCGCGCCCACGGCGACGAACTTGTTGTGATCCACGGGGAAGGCGCTGCCCAACGTGGACTGCTGACGAGCCGGATCCCCGAAGGCGGTGAGCACGTAGCCACGACGGCTCCCGAACGAGAGGTCCAAGCGACCGCCCGCTGCCCCCCATGAAGCGACGGGAAGCAACATCGTTCCGGCGACGAAAGCAACCAGTAGTCTTGAAAAACGCCTCATGAGCCTTACCTCCGGTTTCTGCCTTGCTCCTAGTCGGCGGGGCGTGAAAAGTCATGCAACAGTTGTTGCCGGCCGACCCACAGTTGCTCGCCTGCGAGGGAGGGCTGTGGACCCTTGGGTCAGCGTTTGGTAGGACAGCCGTGCAGCCACGTCCCGCTGTAGCCGCCGTAGGACGTGGCGACCAGGGCGATGTAGCCCGGCGTCACCAGGCGCCCACTGGAGCATCGGAACGTCGGGTCGCCGTCACCGCCGGTAACGTCGAAGACGCCCCATGCGGCGCCCGTGAATACGTTGCCCGTCCACGTCTCGCGCCACGTCAGGGTGCCTTTGCTGCGATCGCCCAGGTACATGCCGGTGAACGTGCCGGTGCCGGTCGAGCGGAAATTGCCGGTCACAAAGTTGACGTTCGCCTTTGGTTGATCCCATTCCCATTCCCCGGTGAGGGAACCGTTCATGGTTCCGACTCCCACATGAGAGCCGTTGCCCGTAGCTGGATCAAACGACGTCAGGACTGCGGCAGGTGTCGCTTGCCAGCCGCCGGCCACCTGCGTCCGCGTTGTCGCCTTCCGCGCTGCGGCACCTGCGGGTATCCGCGCGCTTCCGATGAGGAGCAGCGTCACTACGACGAGCAGAACACGAACGGAGCTGTGTTTCGATGCGAACATCGGATCCCCCTTTGGCGTGCGACCCTGTGGGGCTTGGTCATCGACCCACGCGTGAAAGGGGAATGAACGATGGTTGCACCTGGGACAACGAAAGAGAGTGGTCTTCGAACCAGTCGTTCCTGGGATGTGGAAGGGCCGGCGACTTGAACCTGCGCTACCCGAAGCGTGAGCGGTCGCTGATGACGCGACTTAACGAAGCCCGGCCGATGAGCGTTTCGCCGTCGTGAGCTTCGGCGGTGAAGGACAGCTTGCGGCCCTCCACGGCGGTCAGCGTCGCGGTGGCCTCGACCTTGGCTCCCACCTTTGATGGGGCCATGTGCTCCAGCTCCACCCATGCCCCAACCGAGGTTTGGCCGTCGGCCAGCTCGTCGCGCACGGCGTCCACGCACGCCTCTTCCATCAGAGCCAGAAGCGCGGGGGTGCCCATGACGGCGACGTCCCCGCTTCCCATCTGGATCGCCGTGAGCGCGTTGGTGACGACGCGCGTCGCGCGTCCCACCCGTCCCGGATCAAGGCTCATGTCTGCCATCTATAATGCCCGCTCACGCGCTGCGTGAACCCTATGACCCAAACCCTATGACCCAAACCCTATGAGCGGACCCGCCGGAATCATGTCGCTCGTCCTCGCCGAAACGGCGGTGGGCGGCGCTGCCGTTTTGTGGCTGATCCAGGTTCGGGGCAAGGTCCGGCCGGCGTTCTACAAGCTGGTCGGCTCGGTCCTGGCCACCTGTGCCGTGCTGGCGTGGCTTTCGGCCCGCGCGCCGCTTGGGGGATCGGGCGCCACGGGTGCCCGGGCCGTGGCCTACTGGCTGCTGGCCGCAACCGCCGGCCTGTTTGTGGCGTGGCAGGTGCTGCTGTGGATGGCTCCCAAGGCGTCCTGGCCGGTCGGGTACGCGATCGTTCCCACCGGCGTCGCAAGCTTCGTTGCGCTGGCCTTGCTGCCCGGCGCGTCGCACGGCGCGCTTCTGGGGACGATCCAGCTCATGGCCGGCGCGTTCTTCCTTGGCTCGGTTGTCGTCGGGATGCTGCTGGGCCACTGGTACCTGGTGGATCGGAAGCTTCCCGGCGGGCCGCTGGGCCGGATCGGCCAGTTTCTGCTGGGGGGCTCGATTGCGGCCGCCGCCGTCACGATCGCCGGGGGTGGGGGAGGATCCGACGCAAGCGCTTCGCTGTCGCCGCTGCTGGGTGCCGGCGTCCTGGCCGTGGCGATCGCGGTGGGCCTGGCGGCGCTCTGCACCATGATCGCCTTCTTCATTCGCGCGCTGGTCAGGGAAGGCTCCATGCAGGCTGCGACCGGCTTCCTGTACCTGGCCGTGCTGATGGGGCTGTCGGCCGAGTTTGCGGCCAAGATCCGCTTCTACTAGCGCACGAGCCCGCCGGGATCTACGAGCGCGCCGGCTTCTTGGCATCCCGGTTGGCATCGCGCGGCCGGCGGTGGCGTGACGGCGGCAGGACCCCTCGCCAGGTCAGCAGCCGGTCCAGCACGACCCCGATTCCGATGCAGAGCAGGAAGACCCAGATCAGCCGGATGTTCGCGGTGAAAAACACAAAGCTGACCTTGACCTGCCCGGTGTTCTGCCCGACGAAGATTCCCGCCAGCAACGCAACGATCGCGAAGGCCAGCAACTTGGCGTCGCTTTTGGTGAATCGCCGCTCTTCCTGTGGCTCGACCGGGCCCCCGCGTTGTTCATCGCCGCGCATGGGCACTATTCTCTCA
>JBKKBA010000115.1:0-3768 GCA_046714275.1 Actinomycetota bacterium | reverse complement strand
ATGCTCTATGGAAAGGTCGGAACCGGGGAAGATCGCGGCCGCTGCCAGCAGAAACGCAGCAGAAGACATATCTCCAGGAACATCTAGGGATTCAGCATTTTGTATCCGTGTCGATTTGACTGCACATCTATTTCCCGACTTGACGATAGGGACCTTCAAGTATTCAAGGACACGTTCGGTGTGATCGCGTGTGGCTGAAGGCTCCGTCACGCTCGTCTCGCCTGTTGCGCAGAGTCCGGCCAGCAGGAGCGCCGTCTTGACCTGGGAACTGGCGATATCCAGGCGATGCTCGACCCCGTGCATCGCTCCCCCATCGACAATGACCGGAGGGAGTCCCGCATCGGTCTGGATTCGTGCCCCCATCGCCCGCAACGGAGCGGCCACCCGCTCCATAGGACGCCGGCGCAAGGACTGGTCGCCGTTCAGGACGGTCTGGAATGGAAGACCGGCAACAATTCCCATCAGCGTGCGCATCGTCGTTCCCGAATTGGCGCAATCAATCGCCTCAGGGGAAGGCGTCAGCGTTGTCAGGCCCCCTCCATCGACTAGAATTTCCCAGGGCGACCCTGAGGTGGGATGACTCTCACCTTCAACTAAAGATCCATGCTGTGTAAGCCGCGCGCCAAGAGCTTTCATCGCGGAGATCGTGCTGGCAACATCACCTGCAGTCGAGGCGCCGAGGATCCTGCACTCACCCACCCCGATCGACGAGATCATGATCGCCCGATGGCTGATCGACTTATCCCCCGGCACCCGACAGCGTCCTTCGACGCGCTCCGCCGACATCACCACGTGTCGAGTCATCGGCTTGTCGTCCTGTCATCTAGTTGGTATGTGGTTAAGGGACTTTCCCTCTTCATCATCTCATCAATGAATCGCTAGCGATATCTAGTTTCTCATCGATACATCAGTAGATCAGTAAACCTCTTCAACACCAAACCGATCTCTCCCTAAGGCATCTTCTTGACTCAACGATTGATCACTAACACGCTTAGTCGATTAACTCCTTAATCGCTTCAGCAAGAAACTCATTTGAAGATAGATTTCTATTCTTGAATGTGCATCCGTTCTACCAGCGAGTCTCGCATGAGTCGCACAGAGAAAGATGACTAAGTCGATTTAGATAGATGTCGCTCTAGGCTCATATCCTTTTGCCTCTAAAGCAATGGAGAGCCTTCGCGACTCGTCAACTCCCAGGATCAGCATGCGTATCACACCCCGTCCGCCCTCCTCCGCGTGCGTGATCTGAAGGTCCTCGATATTGATCGCCAGGTTCCCCGCCATCGTGGTGATGTCGGAAAGGACGCCCGGCCGGTCGGGAACGGGCACGAAGACCTCCACCAGCTCGCCCGGCGTCTTCTTCCCACCAAGGTCTCGCCGCGCCTCGCGCGCCTGAAGCAGGTGTCCACGGAGGCCGTCAAGATCCCCCCCACCAATGAGAATGCGCAGGTCGGAGAGCCTTTCGGCGAACTCATCCAGCGCGCGAACGATCGCGTCGCGGTTCTCCCGGCAGATGTCGATCCAGATTGTTGGGTTCGATGCGGCAACCCGCGTCACGTCGCGGAATCCCCCCGCGGCAAGCGAAAGCAGGCTGGCCTTGTCCTTTCCGTGCTCCGCGGCCATGTTCATGAGGGTCGCGGCCGTCAGATGCGGCAGATGCGAGATGATGGCCATCAACTCGTCGTGTAGCGCCGGCTCCAGGGCCAGGACCTGGCAGCCCATTGCCGACAACACAGAGTGGAGCGTTTGGTACGACCGAGGATCAACCTGAGGTGTCGGCGTCAGGATCCACCAGGCTCCGTCGAACAGGGCAGCCTTCGCCGCCTCGATCCCGTCGTGCTCGGTTCCGGCCATCGGATGGCCGCCGATGAAAATCGCCGACTTCGGGAGGAACGAGTAGACCTCATCCACGACTCGAGACTTTGTGCTTCCAACATCTGTCACGATTGCGCCGGCCTTGAAGCCCGGACTGGCCTCCCGAATGACCTGAGGGATCGAAAGCACCGGGGTGGAGACGAAAATCAGGTCTGCGTCGACGACTGCGGACTGCGGGCTGTCCGCCGTTTGGTCGGCCGCCCCTCGCTCGACGGCACGGATCGCCGCGGCGGGATCGTGATCGTAGGCCGTGATTTTTGAAGCCGTCTCCGTCCGGCGCAGCGCCAGTCCGATGGAGCCCCCGATCAGGCCCGAGCCGAGCAATGCGACGCGCACGCTACTGAGGGAGGTCGGTCCGAAGAGGCCGGGCCCGCTCCAAGTAGACGTGACGCAGCTCACCGGCCGCCCGAGCAGTCTGGAGGTGCATCAGCACTCGAATGCATCGATCGACCGCGCCGGTGATGTCAAGCTCGCGCGCGCAGAGAAGCGGAACATGAGAGATCCCCATTCCGCGGGCGGCGGCCGCCGGGAACTCGCTGTGGATATCGCCGGTCGCCGTGAAGATGATGCTGACCAGTTGCTCCGGATCGACCTCGTTGCGAGCCATCATCTCCCGAAGAAGGGCGGCGGTCCGCTCGATCAAGTGGTCGCGATCGTCGCGATCAAGGGTGGTGGCGCCACGAAGTGCCCGAAACCGCTCCATGGCCTGACTATAGTCGCCGCTCGGATGACGGTCCTGCAGGGGGGATGGCGAAACCCGCTGGTCAGAGGCCGACGAGGCGGTGCAGCTCGCCGATTTCCGCAGCCGTCAGCGGGCGGGTCACGCCGGGGGCCAGGTTTCCCAGCCGCAAAGGTCCGAAGGCGACGCGAGCAAGCTCCATCACGGGATGTTCGACGGCCTCCAGCATTCGCCGCACCTCTCGCTTTCGTCCCTCGGTCATGGTGACCTCGATGTGGCTGGTTCCTCGGCCGACGGCACGCGTTCGCACGGCGGCAGCCTTCGCGACGCCGTCCTCCAAGTGAACGCCTTGGGCAAGCTTGCGAAGGGCGGGCGCTTCGATACGGCCGGCCACCTTGGCAACATACACCCGGGGAATCCGGTAGCGAGGATGCGCCAGCCGGTGGGACAGCTCCCCGTCATCGGTCAGCAGGAGCAACCCGGTCGTTTCCGCGTCCAGGCGTCCGACGGGGAACAAGCGACGCTTCGACGCGACCAGATCAAGAACGGTCGGCCGTCCCAGCGGGTCGGATGCGGTGGTGATGTAGCCGGTGGGCTTGTTGAGCATGACGTAGTGCCGGTCCGGGCGGACGCCGACGCGCTCGCCGTCTACCTCGACGCGGGCCCGGTCGGGGTTCACTCGGGTTCCCAGCGCCGTGACCACGACACCGTCAACGGTGACCCGGCCTTCCGCGATCAGTTGCTCGGCGGCGCGACGGGAAGCGATACCTGCCGCCGCAAGAACCTTTTGAAGGCGGATGCCCGCAGGGTCGTGGATATCGTTGCGCGGGGCTTCGGGCATCGGCTTCGCGGGGACCACGCGATCGGCGGCCCGCGCCGGCTTCCGGGGAGCAACGCGATCAGTCGCAGCCCTTCCTCGCGGGGGCGGCTTTGCACCCGCACGCGGCTGCGGCGCACCGCGCTTTGGACTCTCGCGGCGCGGTGGAGCATCGCGCTTCGGACTCTCACGGCGCGGCGGCGCATCGCGCTTCGGACCGGCCGCAGGTCTTGGGGGTCGTTCGTCCGACGGACGAACCCCTCTGGGTGCTCCTTGGGGGCGCGGGGGCCGGGCCGAAACCCGGCCGACCGTACGCTCGGAAGCGACGGGTCGGAACCGCAGCTCGCTCGTTCCGCGTTCGCGCTTCGGCGCTCCCGGCGGGCGCGCCGCTCGCATC
>JBKKBA010000114.1:0-4078 GCA_046714275.1 Actinomycetota bacterium | reverse complement strand
GGCTCGCTTCGTCGCATGCGCGAGTCCATCGGCGACGTCGATCTTCTGGTTGCCGCCACTCAGGCCGCCCCGATCATGGCTCGGTTCACCACCCTAGAAGGTGTCGAGTCGGTGTTGGCCCACGGCCCGACCAAGTCCGCCGTCATCGCCCCGGGTGGGCTTCAAGTAGACCTGCGTGTGGTCGAGCCCGACGCGTGGGGCGCAGCGCTCATCTACTTCACGGGTTCGAAGGCGCACAACATCAAGATCCGAGAGATGGCCGTGCGCGCCGGCATGAAGCTGAATGAGTACGGCTTGTTTCGTTTGGAGGACGACCGTCGGATCGCAGCTCGAACCGAGGAGGACGTCTACCAGGCGCTGGGGCTGGAGTGGATTCCTCCCACGCTTCGCGAGAACGGCGGTGAGATCGAGGCGGCGCTGGCCGGTGAGCTGCCCGATCTGATCAGTGAAGAGCACATTCGCGGCGACCTTCACACGCACACCACGCTCACCGACGGCCATGGGACGCTGGAAGAGATGGTGGCCGCAGCGGCGGCGCGCGGGTATGCCTACTACGCCGTCACCGATCACGCCGGCGACTACATGGCGATGCAGCGCACCACGCGCGAAAAGCTCCTGAAGCAGCGGTCAGCGATCCACCGGTTGCAGCGCCGCTATCCGAAGATGGCGATCCTGCACGGCTTGGAGCTGAACATCCAGCCCGATGGGACGGTCGACTACGACCCGGAGTTCTTGGCCGGCTTCGACATCTGCGTCGCAAGCGTTCATTCGCATTTCACGCTGTCACGCGACCGGCAAACAGAGCGGTTGGTGCGTGCGGCGCAGAATCCCGACGTGCACGTGATCGGCCATTGCACGGGCCGGCAGATCGGTCGCCGCTCGCCGATCGACATCGACGCCGACACCGTGTTTCGGGCGGCAGCGCAGACCGGAACAGCCTTGGAGATCAATTCCCATCCGGACCGGCTGGATCTTCGTGACGAGCTGGCTCGGCTGGCCTGCTCACTGGGTGCGACGGTAACGATCGATTCCGACGCGCACGCGGTCGGTCATCTGGACGGGATTCGCTACGGCGTCGGCACAGCACAGCGCGGGTGGGTGGAGCGCAAAGATGTTCTGAACGCCCGCACGCTGAAACAGGTACAGACGTTTGTCGCGCGCAAGCGTGCCGCCGGGACCGGGTAACTCGGGTGCCGTCCTGACATACAGGGCCTTCCGCTCCGGCGGGCTTCCTCTGCGCCCCGTTGCGCGCTCGTTCTTTGCTCGTCCCGCGCCGGTGGTCGCGCGGGATCTGATCGGGTGTCTGCTGGTTCACGACACGCCCCAGGGGCGGGCTATCGGCGCGATCGTGGAATCAGAAGCCTACGGCATGGATGATCCCGGCAGCCACGCTTTCCGCGGCAAAACTCCCCGAAACGCTCCGATGTTCGAAGCCCCCGGCCGCGCCTACGTGTACTTCACCTACGGCATGCATTGGATGGTCAACGCCGTCACCGACCGGCCGGGCCATCCCGGCGCCGTGCTGATCCGCGCCGTGGAACCGTTGGAGGGGCTGGATCTGATGCAAGCCAGACGAGCCGCCGGACCGAAGTCACCGCGGCGAGGCGTCGCCCAGCGCGATCTTGCCCGGGGGCCTGCCCGCCTGACGCAGGCATTCGGCATCGACACTCACCTCAACCGTGCCGACTTAACGCGTCCTCCGCTCTACATCTGCATGGGCGAGCGGTTCCCCGAGGAAGCCGTCGGCACCGGACCGCGCATTGGGCTTGGCGCCGCCCAAGACGGCCGCCCCTGGCGGTATTGGCTGAAGGAGAGCCCCTTCGTGAGCGCTGGAACACCCGAACGCCCAAGTCCTAGCCGGGGTTCACGAAAAGCGTGATGGTCGCTCCGGGCGACGCTCGGTCGCCCGCGCATCGGCTCTGCCCCCACACCGTCCCCGCCGCGGTGGCGCTTGCCGACCGACAGCCGGGGGAACCCTCTCCGTTCGGCTCCTCAACGTAGTCCACGTTGTATCCCGCGGACCGGATGCGCGACAGCGCGGCCTCACGAGCCATTCCCAGCACGTTCGGCACGGAGCCCTGGCCGGACCCCTCCACGATCGTAATGGTCACCGTTGATCCCATCGTCGTCGTTGCTCCCGGCGCGGGGTACTGGCTGCAGACGGTGCCGGCCGCGCCCGCGCACGAGCGGATTCGAACGCTGACTCGCAGCCCCGCGTCTTCCAGGATCCCCTTCGCGTCCGACTGCGTCCGGCCGAGCACACGCGGCGTGATGACGGGCTGCGGCGATGTTGGCTCCGTGCAGATCTCCGTCGGCTCGGTGCCGCGCTGGAATTCCACACGCTCGATCAAGTTCGGCGGCGTGAAGCGGTTCGGGCGGCAATTGCGCGAAACGTCGATACGAACGCTGATCAGGTCTTCTCCTTCCGCGTCGCGCGCCGTCTCGAAGGGAAGCGCCGGCGCATTCTGCAGGGCCGTTTCCATAAAGGACTTCCAGATCCGGCCCGGCCACGAGCCCCCAAATACGCGGATTCGCGTATAGGGGGGATACATCGGGATCTGCGCCTTCGGAAACCCAACCCACGAGACGGCGACCAGCTGGCGCGTAAAGCCCGCGAACCAAGCGTCGTGATATTCCTCCGACGTCCCGGTTTTTCCGGCCGTTGGGCGACCGGTCAGTCTCTGGCGGCGTCCGGTCCCGAATCGCACGACATCCTCCAACGCATCGACAACGTCTGCGACGATCCGCGGCTTCAGGACCTGGGTCTTGGTGGGCTTCCATTCGTAGAGCGTCTTGCCGGACGAGTCGGCGATCTTGGTGATGCCGTGAGGCTCGACGCGGTTCCCGCCGTTGGCAAAGGCCGAGTACGCGACGGCCATCTCCAGGGGACTGACCTCCTTGGTGCCCAGCGCGATCGACAGAACGGGCTCCAACTCTGAGGTGATGCCCAGCCGCTTCGCCATCTCGACCACCGCGTCGGCGCCGATGTCGCGCACCATCTGCGCGTAGACGACATTGACGGATTTGGTTGTTGCTTCGCGCACACTCAGCGACGAGCCGAACGACAGGCTCTCGTAGTTTCGCGGGCTCCAGTATTCGCCGTTGCCAAGGGGAATGGAGACCTGTGATCCCCCCCGGTAGATCTTTCGGAGAGAGATCCCTTTTTCCAGCGCCGCGGCCAGCGTGAACGGCTTAAAGGCAGACCCGGGCTGGCGGCGCGACTGAACGGCCAAGTTGAACTTCGCGTAGGGATCCGTAGTCGAAAAGAAGTCGCGCCCGCCGACCATTGCGCGAACCGCTCCGGTATCGGGATCCACGGCAGCCAAGCCGTTGTACGGGTCTTTGGACTTGTCCAGCACCTCGCGCGACGCAGCTTCGGCGCCGCGCTGCATCCGCATGTCTACCGTCGTGTAGATACAACGCCCGCCCATGAAAAAATCAAAGATGCGCTGTGAGATTGAAGTTCCCAGCATCTTGAATCGTGGATCGCGCTCGATCAAGCCCTTGACCCACTCGACAAAATAAGGAGCGTCGTAGCGCTCCAGTTTCGGTTGCAGCTTGACCCCCAGCGGCAGCGCGCGGGTCGCAGTCTCTTGTTGCGGTGTGATGAACCCAAGCTCCGCCATCCGAGCCAGGACGAGGTTCCGTCGTTCGATCGCCGGATCCTTGTCGGCCAGCGGATCGAATCGTCCCGGAGATTTGATCAGCCCGGCCAGCAAGGCTGCTTGCGGCAGGTTCAGCTGCTTCGCCTTGACTCCGAAGAACTGGTTTGCGGCGGCTTCGATCCCGTACGCGCCTTGACCGAAGTACACCGTGTTGAGGTACAGCTCCAAGATTTCGTCCTTCGAATACTTCTTCTCCAACTGATAGGCAAGCGCCGCTTCCTCCACCTTGCGCTTGAGGGTCTTGGTGCGAGCGACCAGAACGCTTTTCACGTACTGCTGCGTGATCGTCGAGCCTCCTTCAACAACCTTTCCCTGGTTCGTGTTGCGGAAGAAAGCGCGAACGATCGCTCGAATATCCACGCCGGGATGTTCGTAGAAACGCTCGTCTTCGATCGCGATGACGGCGTCGCGCA
>JBKKBA010000113.1:0-3071 GCA_046714275.1 Actinomycetota bacterium | reverse complement strand
CTGTTAAACGCTGGATCTCGCCGATCGAGATCCGGCGTCAACGCGGCGATATTTTCGAACCACCCTCCGATCGGATACGGACGCTGGCTAGGGAAGGCTGCGTAGAGTCGGCCAGATTCGGCTCGGGTGACGTCGTGGCCTTGCCCCCAGAAGAGAGGTGTCACGATGAGCCTTTGCCCATCCCAAATCTTGAGGACTTGGTACCGCCGAGAACCATCGTCGTACACGACCTTGCCCCAGTACGCGAAGGTGCCGGCGTCAGACCGCCCAGATCCACAGGTGCAAACACGCATAAGATCGTATCCCGTGCCGTCGGCGTCGACGTTGATTAGCAGTCCAGCGCACGACGGACAGTGTTCAAGATCGTCGGCCGCTACATGGAAGGCGAGGGTCAACCCTCCAGTCGAATTCGGACGGGCTTGACCAACCAAGCCGACACGGTGGGGCGGGTCGATATCTCCCAACCCGGACGACCACCGCAAAGTTCTTTCCCCAATGCGGAGCATGCCGGTTCCGTTGAACCCGGAGTCGAGCGCTCCGTTTCTCGTGTAGCGTGCGATCGTGAGTGCCGAGCTTGTTGCGGTTTTGCCGGTGACGATGATTCTGCCCTGCGCGTCAACGACGATCGCCTCCGCAACTGCGGCCTCATCTTGCCACGGCGATCCCACATAGCCGTCCACACCAAATGTTTGGTCGAGCCTGCCGTCTTTGTGGAAGCGCACGATGTTCCAGGAACGGGACACGACGAGTGTCCTTCCGGCGGAATCGACTACGATCCCGGCCGGCTGACTCTGCAGTCCATCGGCATAGCCGAAGCGGACCATGCCCGTGCTGTCGAAGCCGGTAGCTTCGTCGGCTGCGGCAGGTATCACTGAACCGACCGCACCCAGCAGGAGCGCCGCGGCCAGCGCAAGAGCCAGCGGTTTCCACGCGCCATCGCGTCTGCCGTGCATGCGTTGCCCGGATCCCGACCCAGCTCGCGGTGCGTTCCCCATGACATCCCCCGATTTCGTTGTAGCTGCCAAAGCGATCCTCTGCACTTGATCACGACGGGCGAAACCCTCGAAAGGGGGCTAGCCCTCGACTGCTCCCGGGGGGTACCCCCCTTCCGGCGGCTCTGCACCGCGATCCATGCCGTCAAGCAAGGGTCGGACTTCCGACGCAAGAAACGTCATGCCGAGTTCCTCGGCGGTGGTGAGGGCCGCTGAAAGCATTGTCTGAGCGCGCTCGCGGTCCGCGGTCCCGCCGCGGGCGATGAGCATGCGCGAATACCAGTAGCGGGTCCATCCGTGCAGCGCGGGTGCTTGCACGCGCTCTTCTAGATCCAGCGCGGCGTCAAAGTGAGCTTCGGCCTCGTCGTATCGGCCCAGCATTGCGGACAACATCCCCAGGAACCGGTCGATGGCTCCGAAGACTATCGCCCGACCGACGAAGACCAACTGCTTCTGATACGGCAGGAGAGCGCTCTGCAGCAATGGAGCCCCATCTGGATCGGCGAGACGAGCTGCGGTTTCCGTGAGCACGCAGAGGGCTGCGGCCCAAACCGCGTCTCGCGACAGGGGTTCAAGATTGTTCTCTATGAAGTAGCGGAGATGTTGTCGTGCCTGGTCCTGCTCACCGAGTTGAGCGGCGAACAACGCCAGCAAACCGCGAAGGATCTCTGAGAATCCGGGCCGCCCCTGATCGACGAACGCAGTAAAGATGGGAATGAACTCTGATTGACGGCCCAACTCCTGTGCAAGCATCAGCCTGTGTCCGACGTGGAGGTTCGCGATGTTGGGATCCTGACCGGCAACCTCCATCATCTGATTCGACAGGGCCTCAGCTTCGGCAAACCGACCTTGGATGAGCGCTTCGATGACGCGAAGCGAGATCGCGATGCCGAGCTTCGGGCGGAGGCGCTCGGCGGTAGCGAAGCGTTCCAGTTCGGCCAGGTCCCCTTGGAAGCCAGCAAGGTCCCCCGACACGAGCCGGGCCAAGGCACGCGCAGCCAGCCCGTCGGAACGGCTCAGTGCGTCACGTGTGCGCTCCGCCACCCCCAAGAGCTGATCGCTCAGATCCAGCAATTCCGCGATCCGATCTGAGCCGTAGAACGTGAACAAGACAACCCCAAGGACGGTACTCAGGGCTTCTAGGTCGCCTGAGCTTCTGGCCAGGTCGATGGCCTGACGTCCAAGCTGTTGGGCCGATTCGCCTTGCATTTCATCCCATGCACGGTATCTGGCAAGTCCGGCCATGACGCAGGCGCGCAGCGCCACGTCGTTTTCGTCGAGCAAGCCCAACGCCTCTTCGCACAGGCCGCCGGCGATCGGATCCGGCAGGCCGAGCGCCCCCTGTCGGGTGATCAAGATTGCGGCGCGCGCGAGTTGCGGGGCGGCGGATACATTTCGTGCAAGCTCGGCAGCCTCCAACGCAGTTGCGCGCGCGCCGGCGAGGTCGCCCATGGCTCGCCGCAGTTCGGCAAGCGCCAAGAGAAGATTCGCGCGGCGAACCGCATCCGGTGCGGCGCCCAAATCCAGCGCGGCCATCCCGCGTTCCAGAACGCTGACCGCTTCTTCGTGGGCGACTCGCTCGCCGGCACGCCGCGCAGCGGCAAGCGCGTAGTCAGCCGCCTTCATCGCCTGACCGTCGACGGCAGCCTCGGCGAAATGAAAGGCGAGGGCTTCGACGTTCTGGGCGGCATCCGGAAGCTGTTCGATCGCTTCCGCGATGTGCCGATGCAGACGGATCCTTTTGGCCGACGATAGTTCCGCAAGAAGTGTCTGGCGGATAAGCGCGTGGGTGAACCGGTAGCCGTTCACTGTCTCTTCGACGATTAGCCGGGCGCGGACGCACTCCTCTAAAGAGTCGAGGATCGTGTGTGCCGCGTCGGCGGCCTCGGGCACTAATTCGAGCACGCGCCACGAGAAGCTCGGGCCGATGACGGCAGCGACGGCAAGCGCGCGGTTGGCGCCCTCCGAAAGCCGGGAGAGTCGCCGGGAGACTACCTCTCGCACTCCCTCTGGGAGTCCCAGTTCGTGCGCGCTGGGGACTCGAGACGTCCATCGCCCGCCTTCCTGGTAGACCAGCCC
>JBKKBA010000112.1:0-3759 GCA_046714275.1 Actinomycetota bacterium | reverse complement strand
GTTGTGCACGCTCGTGATGACGGGAAGGCGGCCGATGAACTCCGGGATGAGCCCGTACTTCAAAAGGTCTTCCGGCATGACGCTCGACAGGATGTAGCCAAGGTCTTTGTCCTCGGCGCGGCGGATGTCGGCGCCGAAGCCGATGCCCTTGCGGCCGATGCGCGATTCGATGACCTTTTCCAGCCCGGCGAACGCGCCGCCGCAGATGAACAGGATGTTCGTCGTGTCGATCTGGATGAACTCCTGGTGCGGGTGCTTACGCCCGCCCTGCGGAGGAACCGAGGCCGTCGTGCCCTCAAGGATCTTCAGCAGAGCCTGCTGTACACCTTCGCCGGAGACGTCGCGCGTGATCGACGGGTTCTCGGACTTGCGCGCGATCTTGTCAACCTCATCGATGTAGATGATGCCGGTCTCGGCCTTCTTGACGTCGTAGTCGGCGGCCTGGATCAGCTTCAGAAGAATGTTTTCGACGTCCTCGCCGACGTAGCCGGCTTCCGTCAGCGCCGTCGCGTCGGCAATCGCGAACGGGACGTTCAGCATCTTGGCCAGCGTTTGCGCCAGCAGCGTCTTGCCGCAACCGGTCGGCCCCAGCAGCAGGATGTTGGACTTCTGCAGCTCGACATCGTTGTCGTGGTAGGCGCCGACCTGGATACGCTTGTAGTGGTTGTAGACGGCGACGGAGAGGACCTTCTTGGAGGATTCCTGTCCGATGACGTAGTCGTTTAAGAACTCGTAGATCTCTTTCGGCTTTGGCAGCTCTTCAAGCTTGAGCTCCGGATTTTCGTTGAGCTCTTCCTCGATGATTTCGTTGCACAGGTCGATGCACTCATCGCAGATGTAAACCCCCGGCCCTGCAATGAGCTTCTTGACCTGCTTCTGGCTCTTTCCGCAGAACGAGCACTTCAGCAGATCGCCGCCGTCACCGAACTTGGCCACCCGGACTCCCCTTTAGCCTTTAGCTTGCCGCGGCCGCAGCGGCGGCCTTAGCTTCCGTCTTTTCGAGTTGCTCCTGCACCTTCCGGCTGCTGATGACCTCGTCAATAATACCGTAGGCCTTGCACTCTTCCGCGGTCATGATGAAATCGCGATCGGTGTCTCGGGAAACCTTTTCGACGTCCTGGCCCGACGAGTCTGCCAGAATCTGGTCGAGCAAGCGCCGGTAGCGAAGAATCTCTTTCGCCTGAATCTCGATGTCCACTGCCTGGCCTTGCGCGCCACCGTGGGGCTGGTGGATCAGGATACGGGCGTGCGGCAGGGCGTAGCGCTTGCCCTTGGTTCCGCTGGCCAGCAGAACGGCGGCCGCGCTGGCGGCTTGGCCCATGCAGATTGTGGACACATCGGGCTTGATGTAGTTCATCGTGTCGTAGATCGCGAACAGGGCCGTGATCGATCCCCCGGGGGAGTTGATGTACAGATGGACGTCCTTGTCGGGGTCCTCGGATTCCAGGTGGAGCATCTGGGCCATAATCAGGTTCGCGACGGCGTCGTCTACCTCGGTGCCCAGGAAGACGATGCGCTCTTTCAGAAGGCGGCTGTAGATATCAAAGGCGCGCTCGCCGCGGTTGGTCTGCTCGATAACGGTGGGAACCAGGTAGTTCTTCATCCGAGGTCTCTCCTTTTGGACCGGAAGCCACCGGCGCGTCGCCGCAGGCTGCAAGCCCCTTACGTCCTTACGTCCTAACGTCCTAACGAACGACGCGGGCCCCGTTCGGCTACTCGGTGCCCGCATCCTCATCCTTGATGTCGGCTTTGTCTACAACTAGGTCCAACGCCTTGCGCCTAAGGATATCACCGGCGACCGCGCTCACCCGGCCCGCCGCCACTAACTGTTTTCGCAGGTCATCGGGCTTCATGCCGGCTCCTTCGGCAATCCGGTCGATCTCTTCGGCCAGCTCTTCGTCCGATACCTGCAACTCCTCGCGACGGGCGATCTCTTCCAGAATCAGTCGCGCCGTGACCGATCGCTCGGCCTGGCGCCTGACATCGACTTCAATCTGCTCCTCGTCCGTCTCGGCCGACGTCAGGTAGTCGTCCAGCGAAACACCTGCCTCGTGGAGCTGATCCGAAAGGCGGCGAATCCGAAACGAGGCCTCGTCGTCCACCAACGGCTCGGGGGCGACGACGGGAATCGTCTCGACCAGACGGTCCAGCACCCTTGATCTCACTTCGGCATCGGCCGACGCGCGCTTGATCTTGGCGATCCGCTCGGACAGGTCGGTTCGAAGCTCGGCCAGGGTGTCCAACTCAGATGCGGTCTTGGCAAACTCATCGTCCAGCGGGGGCACATTCTTCTGGCGGATCTCCTTGACCAGCACCTGGAAGGACACCTCGCGCCCGCCCCACTCTTCCCCAAAATGCGTGGGAAGCACCGCATTGAACTTCAAGATGTCGCCGACGCGCTTCCCGGCAATCTCGTCGTCCAGCTCGGGCACGATCCGGTTCGACCCGATCTCGTAGAGCATGTCGGCCGCTGTGGCGTTCTGGATCTCCTGATCGTTCCAGTATCCCTTGATGTCGATCAACGCGAAATCGCCGGCATTGCCCGGCCGTTCCACGGGTTCCAGCGTCGCGTACCGATCCTGCATCCGCTGAAGCTGATCGTCCACGTCTTGGTCGGACGGTTGCCACGCGGGACGGGTGACCGAAAGTCCGGCAAGGTCCGGCAGGTTGATCTCGGGCTTGACCTCGATGATCGCCTCGAACTCCAGGCCTTCGCCGTCTTCGAACTTCGTGACCTCGATCTTTGGCTCGGCGACCGGGTCGATGCTCTCGCCGACGACCGCCTGCGCGTAGAACTGCGGGATCGCCTCGCGAATGATCAGGTCCTTGATCTCGTCGTGGCTGATCCGAGCCTCCAGCACGGCCCGCGGGGCCTTGCCGGGCCGGAAACCGGGAATGCGCACCTGCGACGCCAGACGCTTGAACGCGCGATCGACGGCGGGCTTGACCTCATCGGGCGGAACGGCGACCGTCATCCGGACGCGCGTGGGGCCTTCGCGAGAAATAGTGGTGTCCATGAGACGGGCATCATACGTTGCGGCCGCCCCTGCCCGTCAGGGGCCCGTCGGGGTCTGCCTGGTCTTCGGGAGGCATCGGGCGCCCGGCCGTGTGCGCCGTGTGCGCCGTGTGCGCCGTGTGCGCCGGGTGCGCCGGGTGTCGTGGCCCGTCGAGAAGGCGCATTGGAAAATGGTTGTCGGGGAGAGAGGATTCGAACCTCCGGCCTCCGCGTCCCAAACGCGGCACTCTAACCTAGCTGAGCTACTCCCCGGGGGTTGTCCCCGGGGGCCATTGTAACGACTGGAACGACCCCAGTGGGTTGACGGGCATCTGTAAGATGACGCGCGCTTCTTTGCGGGTGTAGCTCAATGGTAGAGCTCCAGCCTTCCAAGCTGGCTATGAGGGTTCGATTCCCTCCACCCGCTCAAGAATCTTCAGCAACTGTCGCTCGGAATCCTTGGATTCCCGGGGAGCGGCCGGATTTCGAGCGACCGGGCGCGGGCGATTCGGTACACTGGCCGAACGCGCCCGCCGATACACTTGACGCATCCGCGCCCGTAGCTCAGGCGGATAGAGCAGCTGCCTTCTAAGCAGCGGGTCGGGGGTTCGAGTCCTCCCGGGCGCGCCGATCGTGGTGGCGTTAGCTCAGGTGGTTAGAGCGCTGGCTTGTGGTGCCAGAGGTCGGGGGTTCAAGTCCCCTACGCCACCCTCACATCGGTGAGCGGTCCATCTCGCTCGCCGTCATGCGCTCGGTATACTTCC
>JBKKBA010000111.1:0-2694 GCA_046714275.1 Actinomycetota bacterium | reverse complement strand
TGTCTACGGCGTGGGCCGGACGCTGCTCGCGCTTGCGACCGCGGTCACGCTTGCGGCCAATGACGCGGCGACGTTGTTCGCGCCTGCCTCGGGGTGGAAGCCGGCCGCAGGCGGCATGGAGGTCTCGTGCCACGGATGGTCGGCCGCGAGCGCTTTCTGCGCGGTGCCGCACGGCGCGCTTGACGCGGCTCGCTGGGCCATGGTCGCGGTGCTCCTTATCGTCGCCTCCGGATGGCGTCCCCGTTTTACCGCGATCCCCCACTGGGTCGTCTCGCTCAGTGTCTTCTCCTCGATCACCGTCCGCGACGGTGGCGACCAGGTAACCGCCGTGCTCACCCTGCTCCTGCTTCCGATCGCGTTGACCGACCGGCGTCGCTGGCACTGGGATTCGGCGGCGGTGGACTCGCCGATGGATCGCCCGCACGCATTTACGTGGGCATCATTCGCCATGCGCGCCATTCGCGTGCAGGTCGCGCTTGTCTACGCCTGGGCAGCGCTGGCGAAGTTCGCCGAGCCGCACTGGCTGGAAGGCACTGCCATCCACTACTACATGCAGCACCCGCTGTTCGGGGGGCCCGGGTGGCTGCGTACGATGCTCACGCACTCGCTCGTCGTCGTCGCTTTCACGTGGGGGGCGCTTGCGCTGGAACTTGCGCTGGCGATCGGGATCTTTGTCCGCCCGGCGGTGCGGCCGATCCTGCTTGTCCTTGGCATCCTGCTTCATGCCAGCATCGCCACGCTTATGGGAATCCCGACCTTCGGCATTGCGATGATCGCTGCGGACGTGCTGTTCCTGCGCCCGCTCGACTCTCCGTTCGCGATCTCTCGGTCCCCCGGATTGTTGAAGACGGCAAGGAGTGGCCTCACGGCGGTGACGTCGCGGCGGCCGGCATTGGAAAGTGCATGAAAACCTCGACGATTGAAAGGGAGGAACACCATGAGTCGCTCGATCCTATTCGCGATCCTGCTTGCGCTCGCCGTGCCGGCCTCGGCACAGGCGGCGACCGATGCCCAAGCGGCGGGCGGCGGGTTCGGTATTGTCAGCCTGACCGACTCCGGCACGACGACGACGTGCAACGCGCCGGTCGCCGTGACGATCAGCGTAAGAGCAAACACCGCTACGCTGACGGAGACGTGGGCCTCGGCGTCGGGCACGATCGGGTGCGCCGCCAGCCTTCCCGCCTTCCAGACGATCGCCACGACCGCCGCGCCCGGGTACAAGCAGTGCATCTCATCGCCGGTGCTGATGACTCTCGCATCGTTCCCCTACACCGTGACGCAGGTCGGCTCGACGTACACCCTCAAGAGCAGCGGAACACTGTGCGGGGGGACGGCGCTAACGGATTCCATCACGGTCACGATCAGGCCGACGCAGATTGTGCTGGCGCACACACTCACAGAGAGCGGCGTCGTGGTGTACCGGTCCTCGGCGACCGTGGCGCGCGCGGTCTAGCAGTCGAACGCAGCTTGCGGTCGTCGCCCGACGGGGTGGCGGCCGCAAGCCGCTATGCATCCGCAACCCGCTATGCTGTGATGGGAGCCGAACCTCGGGCGGGGTCAATGCGAGCACACATCGAACCGATCGGTCGTGCGCGGGAGTCTCTCCTCTTGCACGCCGTGCTCGACGCTGCCGTCGCCGGGGGTAAGCGCGGGGCAACCCTTGTCGCTTCGGCCGGACAGGGAAAGACGCTGCTCCTTCGCACCGCGCTTGGGGCGGCAGAGGCCAAAGGCATGTTGTGCGCCAGCGCGCGCACCCCCGCGCGGGCTCCATTGCCGCCGCTGTATCCGGTCGGCGAGCTAGCGCAGGGGATCGCTGCATCGCTGGCCGCGGCCGGAAGGGATGTCCCCCAACGACTCGCCGCCATCGCGGGCGCGTTCGCCGACGGCAGTGGCACGCCGACGGTCCCCGCGTTCGCGCGCGCGCTCGAGGACATGGCGCCGATCGCGCCGCTGGCACTCGCGGTTGACGACTTCCATTGGACGCCCAGCGAGGGTTCGGCGTTCCTGCTTGCCGCGCTGCGCACGATCGACGGGCCGGTGGCGGTGCTGCTCGCGGCACGCCCGCAGGCCGACGGTGGTACGCCGTTCTCGCTCCCCGAGCCCACAGCCGATCTGTGGCTGGAGCGCATCGAGCTGAACGGGTTAGACGCCGCGGCGACCGCGGCGCTCGCCGAGTCGGTGCTGGCCGGCTCTCTGATGCCGTCGTCGGTCGCACGGCTGCACGGAGCGACGATGGGGAATCCCCTCCACGTTATCGAGACGATCCGCAACGCGCTTACAGAAGGCTCTCTGGCACGGATCGAGGGGTACTGGGCGATCGGGGACGGCTTCCGCGCGCGCTCGGTCGCCGAGGAGATCTCTGTTCGCGTCGGTCGCCTCGACCCCGGTCCATTCGCGATCGCGGCTGCGCTTGCGATCCTCGCGCGCCCCGCATCGGTCGACGAGCTTGGCGCCGTGACGCGCCGGGCTGCCGGGGACGTCGTCGCTGCGCTTGCGGCGCTGGGCGACCACGCGATGGCGGTGCTGGAGGGCGGCCGCTACCGCCTGGCGCACCCCCTGTACGACACCGTGACACGCGAGTTGCTCGGGCCGGTGAGGGAGGCCTCAATCCACCAGGACGTGTTTGACGCCCTGGAGCGGCGCAATCCCCCGGCCCCGGCGGTCGAGCTGGCGCACCACGCCGTTGCGTCACAC
>JBKKBA010000110.1:0-4146 GCA_046714275.1 Actinomycetota bacterium | reverse complement strand
CTCACCGACGACGCGGGCGGACTTTTAGAAGGGGGTTCCGGGGCGGACCCCAAGCTCGTTCATCGCAAGCAGGATCCGGCGATGGACCGGCTTGAGGCCGTCCCTCACGTCGGGCAACGCGCGCCCGACGATGACGGACATCGCGTAGTCGAGGTATGAGCGCTTGACCTCTTCCTCGATGTCGATGGCTTCGATTCGGGGCTCGATGGGAATGTCGGTCATCGGCTTCCTTGATCGGTCAGATATCGACGAACGCGGCCTTCGCGTTCTTCTGGATGAATGCGCGGCGGGACTCGACGTCCTCACCCATCAGGATCGTGAAGATCTGGTCGGCCAGCGCGGCGTCCTCCATCGTTACTTGAAGGAGCGTGCGGGTCTCGGGATTGAGCGTGGTGTCCCACAGCTCGTCGGCGTTCATCTCGCCAAGGCCCTTGAACCGCTGAACGGCAGCCTTCTTGTTGGGGAAGCCCTTGATGACCTCGTCGCGTTGCGCGTCTGAGAACGCGTAGTGCTTCTTGCCGTCAATAGTGATCCGGAACAGGGGCGGCTGAGCGATGTAGACGTTGCCGGCCTCGATCAACGGTCTCATATGACGGAAGAAGAACGTCAGGAGCAGCGTCCGGATGTGCGCGCCGTCAACATCGGCGTCGGCCATCGTCACGATCTTGCCATAGCGGCGCTTGGTCAGATCGGTCTCCTCGCCGATGCCGATGCCGACCGCCTGGATGAGGGCCGTGATCTCGGCGTTCTCAAGGATCTTGTGCAGCCGCGCCTTTTCGACGTTGAGAATCTTTCCACGGATCGGCAAGATCGCCTGAAACTCGCGGTTGCGCGCGGCCTTGGACGAGCCGCCGGCCGAGTCTCCCTCGACGATGAACAACTCGGTCGAGTTCGGATCGTTTGACGAGCAGTCGGCCAGCTTGCCCGGCAACCCTCCGGAGTCGAACACCGACTTGCGGGCGATATCACGCGCCTTCTTCGCAGCCATCCGCGCGCGCTGCGCGCTGATCGCCTTCGCCACGATGCGGCGCGCCTCGGGCGGGTGCTCTTCCATCCATTCGGCCAGCTTTTCGTTGACGGCCTTCTCGACGAACGACCGGATCTCGGTGTTGCCCAGCTTGGTCTTGGTCTGGCCCTCGAACTGTGGCTCGCGCAGCTTGACCGAGACGATCGCGACCAGCCCTTCCCGGATGTCCTCGCCCATTAGGTTCTCCTCTTTCTCTTTCAGGAGCCCCTTGTTGCGCGAGTACTTGTTGATGACGTTGGTCAGCGACTTCTTGAAGCCTTCTTCGTGCATGCCGCCTTCGGCCGTGTTGATGGTGTTGGCGAACGTGTGGATCGAGTCGTTGAACGCGGCGTTCCATTGCAGCGCGACTTCGACCTCTCGCTCCGGTTCGGCCGCGTCAAAGTGGATCACCTTGTTCAGCGTCTCGCGGCCCGTGTTGAGCGCCTTGACCATGTCGGCGATGCCGCCGGCGGCTTTGAACTCCAGAACCTCCGGCGGGTCCAGCCGCTCGTCGCGCAGCGTGATGGTGACGCCGCGGGTCAGGTAGGACAGCTCTTTCAGGCGCTGCGCCAGGATGTCCTGCTTGAACTCAATCTCCGGGAAGATCTGCGGGTCGGCCCAGAACGTGACGATGGTCCCATGCTTGGTGGTCGGCCCGCCCTTTTCGAGCTTCTTGACGGTCTTGCCGCGCGCGAACTCGGCGGTCCAGACGTGGCCCTCGCGGTGGATCTCGATCGTGAGCTTCTCCGACAGGGCGTTGACCACCGACACGCCGACACCGTGGAGCCCTCCCGAAACCATGTACCCCTTGCCCCCGAACTTGCCGCCGGCATGCAGGACGGTCAGAACGATCTCGGCGGCGGGGCGGCGGTCCTTGTTGCCGGGGATTGGAGCCGTCGGGATTCCGGCCCCGTCGTCGGAGACCGCGATTCCGCCGTCGGCCTGCAGGGTGATGCCGATCTCAGAGCAGCGGCCGGCCAGCGCTTCGTCGATCGCGTTGTCCACGACCTCGTAGACAAGATGGTGCAGGCCCCGGGGGTTGGTGCCCCCGATGTACATTCCGGGGCGTCGGCGGACCGCTTCAAGCCCCTCTAGAACCTGGATATCGGACGAGCCGTACTCGTGCTGTGCGTCCCGCGCCACTCGATCACTCCCTGCCGGCGGACCGGCGGACCGTCGGCCCGCAGCAAGCGGGTCCCGTCAAGAAAACGCCCCCGCCGGGCGAGCCCGGGAGGTGCGCGGCGACTCCGGCCGGTGCCGTCCGGGGCCGTCCGAAGCCACACGCTTATTATAGCGCGCTTCGGGCGGTTCTCGGGTCTTCCGGCGGGGCTTTCGGACCCCTTCTGAACAAAATCTTGAATGCGCCGGATCGGGCCATTGACCTGCGCGTTTTCAGCGGCCTGCGTACACCCGAACGTCCTTGACCAGGCCTCCCCCCAGCCACCGGTCCGAGGCCGCCGCAAGTCGCGGCGCCAGCAAGGCAAGTTCCGAGGCCCAGGCACCGCTTTCGGCACGAAGGGTGAGGGTGCCCGACGCCAGTTTCACCGGCGCGGAGTGGGCCGCAACCTGGTCACCGACGACCTGGCCCCACTGGCTCCGCAGCCGCCCCAGGGCCAGCCGTTCGCGCCACCCGCCGGATTCGATCATCCGTCCAAGAACCCGGGAGACCCTGACGGGATCGTCGCTCATCGCCGCCCGATCTTCGTTACGTCCACACGGACTGCCTTCGCTTCGGCGGGAACCTCCGCGGGATCTGCCGCAGAGATCAGCGTCTGTGCGCCTTCCGGAAGCGCCGCGGCCAGCCTGAGCCTTCGGTCTGGGTCCAATGGGTTGAACGCGTCGTCCAGCAACAGGACCGGCGGTTCCCCGGCGCGTTCGCCGATGGCATCGTGTGCTCCCAACACCAAAGCGACTGCGGCCATCCAGGCCTCACCCTGGCTCGCATGCGTTCTTGCCGGCAACGCCCCGATCGTGATCGTCAGATCGTCACGATGGGGCCCGGCCAGCGTGACGCCGCGCACCATCTCGTCGGCTCGTCGTTCGATGAGCGCCCAGCGGATCGCGGCCGCCCACACCGCCGGCTGCGCATCCTGCTCCACTCCTGGGATCTTCGGCGCGTAGTCCACGAACAACTCGTCGCCTTCGCCGACCGCCGCATACGCCTTCGTGGCTGCGGGAGCTAAGGCTGCGGCCGCTCGTGCGCGACCGGCCGCAAGTTCCCCTCCGGGAATCGCCAGCGCTTCATCCCAGGCCTCAAGCCCCACCGGACGCTCCCTGCCCGCGGCGACGTTTCGCAGCAGAGCGTTCCGCTGCCGCAGGGCTTTGTCGTAGTCACGGATCACCGCGTGGTAGCGCGGGTGGAGCTGAACCAGCAGCTCGTCGATAAACCGTCGCCGGTCGGAAGGATCGCCGCGGATGACGGCAACTCGCTCGGGAGCGAAGATCGCGGCCCGAAGCACCCCCAAGACGTCACGTCGCCGGGGCACGGCCGCGCCGCCGATCTTGGCTCGCGCGCGGCCCGCGGAGCGGATTTCAACTTCGACCTTCTCGACCCGGGCCCCGGCTGCGTCGCCGGGAACCGGCGAACGCTCGACCGATGCGCGGACGATCGCCGCATCCTCGCCCCGGCGCACCAAATGCTCGTCGGTGGACGTACGGTGAGAGGACAGCGAGGCCGCGTACCACGCTGCCTCCAACACGGTCGTCTTCCCCGAGGCGTTCGGGCCGACCAATGCCGTGACACCTTGATCCAGTGAAACGTTCAGCGACTCCCACGCGCGGAACTGCTCGAGCGCGATCGCCGCCAGCCGCACCCAGAGTCTCCCGCGGCCCTAAATGCGGACCGGCATGAGCAGATAGGTAAAGCCCACCTGCTCGGGCGAGGTGACCAGGGCCGGCTTCAACCCATCGCGCATCGCGAGCTTGATCTCGCCGCTTCCGGCAGCCTGCAGGCCATCGGCTAGGTACGCGGGGTTGAACGCGACCGTCAACGGCTCGCCGCTGAACGTCCCGCCTGCCTGTTCAGATGCCTCGCCAAGATCCTGCGTCCCGGCAGACAGCCGGACACCGTCGGCGTTGAACTCCAGGCGCACGGGCGCGCCTTGTTGCGCAAGGATCCCGACACGGCGCACCGCTTCGGC
>JBKKBA010000109.1:0-3002 GCA_046714275.1 Actinomycetota bacterium | reverse complement strand
GCCGCGATGCCCGAACTTCAGCTTGTAGGTCGATCCCCCCAGCGCCAGCGCCAGAATTTGATGGCCCAGGCAGATCCCGAAGATGGGAACCTTGCCCAGCAACGCCGCCGTGTTGGTAACCGCGGCGTTTACTGCCGCCGGGTCACCCGGCCCGTTGGAGAGGAACACGCCGTCGAAGTTTTCCGCGAGCAGATCCGCAGCGGGATGAGTCACCGGGTAGACCGTGACCTCGCATCCGGATTCGGCCAGCAACCGCAGGATGTTCAGCTTGATGCCGTAGTCGTAAGCGGCGACCTTGAAGGTTCTGCCTCCGCGCGGAACGGCTGCGACGCCGGTTGCGTCGAACGCGGGATACGGCTGCGCCACCGTCACCGAGTCCACCAGGTTCTGCCCGGTCATCGACGGGGACCGCCGGACTCGCTCCAATAGGGAGGCGGGGTCCAGGTCCTCGGTTGAGATCGCGCCGCGCATGGCCCCCAGCGAGCGAATGTGGCGCGTCAGCCGTCGCGTGTCGATCCCTTCGACGGCCGTGATCCCCGCGTCGAACAGGTAGTCGTGCAGCGATGATTCGGCATGCCAGGACGAATGCTCTAGCACGGCGTCCCGAACGGCATAGCCGGCGACGCGGATGCGCGCACTCTCCACGTCGTCGCCGTTGACCCCGTAGCTGCCGATGTGGGGGTAGGTCATGCACACGATCTGGCCGTAGTAGGACGGATCGGTGAGGACCTCTTGGTAGCCGGTCATCGCCGTGTTGAAAACGACTTCGCCGAACGTCTCGCCGGGCGCGCCGAATCCGCGCCCGCCGAAGGATGTTCCATCCTCTAGAACCAGGATCGCCTTGGTCATCGCCTTTTCGCCGCGGATCCCTTAGCGAGCCGCGGCCTTGCGTTCCTGACCCTTCGCCAGCGCTTTGCGCTTCCCGCGGGCCAGCTTCGCCCGTTCGCTGTCCTTCGCCCAGCGAACCTTCTTCCGGTCACCCTTGCCCATTCGAAGTCCTCCCTTCGGACACCACCACACGTCCACGCAGGATTGTGTGGACGACCTTACCTGCTAGCTCTCTGCCGGCGAACGGCGTGTTGCGGCTGCGCGACGCCAGCGCGTGCGCATCCACGGTCCAGCGCGCATTCGGATCGAACACCACCAGGTTGGCAGGCGATCCTTCGACCACGGCACCACCGTGACCCGCCAGGCGAGCGATTCGGGCCGGCGCCGTGCTCATCCGCTTCACGACGGCCGGCAGATCCAGCCCGGATTCGGTCAGCACGACGGCCAGCGCCGTCTCCAGCCCGATCATGCCGCAGGGCGCCGCATCGAACTCCACGTCTTTGCTCTCGGGCGCGTGCGGCGCATGGTCGGTCGCCACGCAATCGATGGTCCCATCGGCCAGCGCTTCGCGCAGGGCTTCGACGTCGGCCTTGGTGCGAAGCGGCGGCGCGACTTTGTAGACGGGATCGAAGGTGCGCACGCTGTCCTCCGTCAGGCACAGATGGTGAGGCGTGACTTCCGCGCTGACGGCGATGCCGGCAATCTTCGCCGCGCGAATGAGCTGGACGGTGGCCGCCGTGGAGACATGCGGAACGTGCAGCCGCACGCCGGTCAGGCGCGCCAGCGCAAGATCGCGCGCCACGATGATCTCTTCGGCCTCGGCCGGCAAACCGCGCATGCCCAGCAGCGCGGAGACCTCACCTTCGTTCATCTGCCAGCCCTCGGCAAGCGAGCCTTCCTCGGCGTGGTTGGAAACGATCGCGTCGAACCCGCGGGCGTACTCCATCGCGCGGCGCATCAACGCGGCGTCTTGCACGCAGCGGCCGTCGTCGGAG
This sequence comes from Actinomycetota bacterium, assembly GCA_046714275.1. GTDB lineage: Bacteria > Actinomycetota > AC-67 > AC-67 > AC-67 > JBKKBA01. Next base: position 1,179 of record JBKKBA010000109.1, on the reverse strand, counting down.
AAGAAACGCACATTCGCGGCCGACTGCGCCATCTCCCCCATCGGCGCCAGCGCCTTTCCGGCAAGCCCTTGGGTGATCGCCCCGGCGGGATACACGTCGCACCATCCGGCGGCACGGCCCAGCGCACGAACCTGCTCGACGACGGCGGCATTGTCGGCAACCGGCGTCGTGTTCGCCATGGCGACGACGGCGGTGAAGCCGCCCAGCGCGGCGGCGCGGGTTCCCGACTCGACCGTTTCGGCATCTTCGCGCCCCGGTTCTCGCAAGTGGACGTGCAGATCCACGAAACCGGGTGCGACGACCAGCCCCGACACGTCGATGACGGTCGCGCCGGCCGCGTCCAGCGACGGGCCGACCTCGATAACCCGCTGGCCGTCGATGCGGACATCGGTGACGCCGTCGTGTCCCGACGCGGGATCGATCAGGCGCCCGCCCTTCAGCAGCATCGGTTTACGCGGCACCGTGATCGGCTCCTTCGTGCGGCGATCCCAGCATGAGATACAGCAGAGCCATGCGAACCGAGATGCCGTTCGCGACCTGGTCGGTGATGACGCTGCGCGGCGCTTCGGCGACATCGGCCGCGATCTCGACCCCACGGTTCATCGGGCCCGGGTGCATGATCAGCGCGTCGTCCTTCAACATCTCGGCGCGTGCTCGATCCAAACCCCACAGGTGCGAGTACTCCCGCAACGTCGGAACGAACCCGGCCGTCTGTCGCTCCAGTTGCATGCGGAGCATGTAGACGACATCGGCCTTGGGCAGCACCGAGTCCAGATCGTTGGTGACCTGGACGCCCCAGGTCTCCGCTTGCGGCGGGATCAGGGTGGGAGGGCCGGCCAGGGTGACCTCGGCGCCCATGATGTTCAATGCCTGGACGTCGCTGCGCGCGACACGGCTGTGCAAGACGTCGCCGACGATCGCGACACGAAGGCCTTCGAACGACGGGAAGTGCTGGCGCATCGTGTACAGATCCAGAAGCGCTTGGGTAGGGTGCTGATGCATGCCGTCGCCGGCATTGATGACGTGAGCGTCCACCCACTGCGAAAGCCGGTGGGGAGCGCCCGACGCTTTGTGCCGGATCACGATTGCGTCGATGCCCATCGCCATGATCGTCTGCGCCGTATCTTTGAGCGACTCTCCTTTTTCGATGCTGGAGCCCGACACGGCGAAGTTGACGAC
>JBKKBA010000108.1:0-6607 GCA_046714275.1 Actinomycetota bacterium | reverse complement strand
ATGTAGGGAACCGTCACGCCGCGATCGGTGGTGGTCTGCGCGACGTCGGGCGCCGGATTCGACGGGTTGTAGGCCCTCAGTGCGCCGCCCGAGACCGACTTGTAGAAGTAGTCATACTTCACCGGCGCGTTGCACTTGGCGTCGACCGGCTCACCCAATCCGTTCGACGCGGTGGTGCACAGCCACGGCTGGATCTGCGCGCCGGACAGGACCGGTCCCCCGATCGGATAGTTGGTGATGGTGATGCGAGCCCCGGAGCCGTCCGGGAGCGATGCGGTCAGCACGTTCGGCCCCACGGCCAAGCCGGTGACCAGTCCCAGGAAGCGCCCGTCGGCTCGCGTCGCGAACGATCCGGTCACATTCCGGCCGTCAACATCCACGCCGACCGTCGAAGTGTCGGTCCCGGCCGGCAACGCAACCTGGACCAAGGCGTCGCCACCGGAAATAACGTCGGCTCGATTCGACAGGACCAGAATCTGCACGGGGCCGGTCGCCTGCGAGGCGGCCGGGGCGAACCCGGTCACCAGCATCGCGACGGCGGCCAGATATCGCCGGATCGGAGCGCGGCGGGTTCCGCGGGGCGGAACAAGACGAAGAGCGGACGTACGCGCTGAGAGCGCCATTCGAACCCCCTGGGGTGTCGGGATGCACGATCGGACCCTAGAGCATTCGTCGCGTTCGTCCGGTTTCCCTGCTTGGGGACCACGGTACCTGCTGGGCAATCCGCCCGAAGACCTGCCGGGTGCGATGAGAGCGCCGAAGGCGGAAAAAAAACCGAGCGAGGCCTCCCCCGTCAGAGGCCACGCCCGGTAGTTCTTCGCCCTCGCTCCCCTGAGCTTTGGCAAGCCATACGGTAATGACCCCCCCGCCCGAGTAACAGACCCGAATGGGCCATTTGATGACCGGTTTCAGGACCTATGACCTGGAAACGCTGCCGGATCCAGCCCCCCGGGCAGCAGAAGGTCCTGTTCGGGAGGAATCTGGGGTCTTGAGACGAACCTTCTTTTGGGGGAACCACCTTTTGGGGGAACCACCTTTTGGGGGAACCACGCTGAAGCCTGAGAACCTGGCAGCTCTTGGTGACTCACCCACTCGGTCGGCTTCATCCGATCCCGAACGGTCGCGTTGAAATCCGGCTGTGGGATTCGCCGGGGGAGGTTCTGAATGCGTCGCCGGACTCTGGCTCTTGTTGCCCTGCTCGCGCTCGTCGCCGCGCCCTCTCCGGGGCGCACCGCTCCCGGACAGAAGAAGGTTGGGTGGGGGGCGCCAATCGCGGCTTCCCTGCTTTCCGATACCAAATCCTCCCGCTCGATCGTGCTGCTTCGGGACCGCGCCGATCTTTCTATCGCCGAGGCGATTCCCGACCGCGCCGAGCGACGGCGCGCCGTCTACCGGGCTCTGCGCAGCACGGCAGAGCGGTCGCAGCGCGATGTCGTGGCAACCCTTACCGCAGGACGCGCGGCCGGCAGCGTCGCGACGTTCCGGTCGTTCTGGGTCTCCAACGCCATCGCGGTTGAGACGGACCTTTCGATCCTTCGCATGATCGCCCGTGACCCGCGCGTTCAATCGATCGTGGCCGACGACCGGGTGACGATCGCGCGATCGGCACCGGCCGATCTGCGCGCCGGCATCATCGCGGCGGCCTCAGTTCAGAACGTGGACGCCGAGTGGGGCGTCACCAGGGTGGGCGCCCCGCCCGCGTGGGCGCTGGGCATCGACGGCACCGGCGTCGTCGTCGGCAGCCTTGATACCGGAGTCGACGACACACACCCGGCGGTCTCGGCAAAGTATCGGGGCGCCGACGGAAACCACGACTACGACTGGTGGGACACGATCGGGAACCAGCCCGAGCCCTACGACGACAGCAGCCACGGTACGCATACCACGGGAACGATCCTTGGTGGTGACGGGCAGGGTCCCGGCGCGGACGACATCGGCGTGGCGCCGGGTGCGACCTGGATCGCAGCCAAGGCCTTCGACAAATACGGCAGCGGATACACCAGCGGAATTCTGGAGGCCGGACAGTTCTTGGCCGCGCCGACGCGCATCGACGGGACCATGCCGCGACCCGAATTGGCACCCGACGTTGTCAACAACTCTTGGGGCGGCTCGGGCTGCTCGACGACATTCCGGCAGATGGTGGAGTCCTGGCGAGCGATGGACATCTTCCCGTCCTTCTCGGCCGGCTACTCGGGCCCGGATCCGGGCTCCCTTAGCTCGCCGGGCGACTTGCCCATCTCCTTCGCGGTTGGAGCCACCGACATCAACGACGAGATCGCGACCTTCTCAAGCCGCGGCCCGTCCTGTTACGGCGAGGTGAAGCCCGAGGTGAGCGCCCCGGGCTCAAGCGTGCGGTCGAGCACTCCCGGCGGGGGGTACGCCACCTATAGCGGAACCAGCATGGCCGCTCCGCACGTGACCGGCGCGGTCGCACTGGTCCTTCAAGCCGCTGCGGGGTCGCCGACCACCGACCAGATCGAAACGATTCTGGCGGAAACCTCGCTGGACCTTGGCGCTCCGGGGCACGACAACACGTTCGGCGCCGGCCGCCTTCGAGCATACGAGGCCGTTCAAGACGCTCTGTCGGGAGGCGCCCTGGCCGGCACGATTACCGATGCGGTCGACAACGTTCCGATTGCGGGAGCCGAAGTTCGCGCGACCAGGGACGGCCGGTCGGTGCGGGCCTTCGCCGGGCCTGGGGGATCTTTTTCGCTGCGGCTGACGGCGGGAGCGTGGGCCACCACCGTTTCAGCTTTCGGCTTCACCCCAAGCTCGCAATCGGTGACGATCGTTGAGGGTCAAACGACTCAACTCAGCCCGGCGCTTGCGCCGCTTCCTCAAGTCACCCTTTCGGGCTTGGTCACCCAATCACCCGGCGGCGCCCTGCTTTCAGGAGTTGAGGTTCGCGTGCTGGACACTCCCCTGGCACCTGCAATCACGGATGCCGCCGGCGCGTACTCGATTCGCCTGCCGGCCGGGACCTACACAGTGGAAGCGGTGAACGGTCGATGTCATTCGCCGCAGCGCGCCACAGTCGCCGCCACGGCCGACGCAACGGCAAACCTTCAACTGCCGCGGATCCTTGATGCGCTCGGCTACATCTGCGACGAGGTTCCGTATCGCTCTGTGAAGGGAACGACGCGCCTGGCCCTCACCGGTGACGACGAGTCGGTTCGCGTTGTTCTGCCGTTTGCGTTCCCGTTCTACGGCAACAATCGTGCCGAGGCCTACATCCACACCAACGGCTTCGTGTCGTTCGCGCCGACAGCGCCCAATGGCTTTGATACTCCGATCCCAAGCGCAAGCGAGCCGAACGGCGCCGTCTACGCCCTTTGGGACGACCTGCTGGTGCGCGGCTCGGTTCGCGGCGTGTACACCGCGGTCACCGGAACCCAGCCGAACCGCGCGTTCGTCATCGAATATCGCAACGTCGAAGTAAACGCCACCGGCGACCTGGTGAACTTCTCGGTGCTGCTGGGCGAGGACGGATCGATCGAGACCCATTACACGTCCCTTGAGGGGCGCGGCAACGGACGCCAAGCCACGATCGGCATCGAGGACGGCACCGGCACGGTCGCGCTGCAGTATTCCAGCGGCCTGGCCTCGCTTGCCGACCAGACGGCCATTCGTTACCAGACGGGCCCCGTCGGCTTCGTCACCGGCACGGTGAGCAACGCCGCCGACGGGCTGGGAGTGGCCGAGGCGACCGTGTCGATCGGAGAAGCCGCAGCGGCCGTGACCGGCGAGGGGACCTACCGCATCGCCGCGCTCCCCGGCAGCGTTTCGGTTGTCGCGGCGGCGCCGGGGTATGGACCCGTAGCGCCACAGACCATTCAGGTCGCGGAAGGCGTCGTCGCCCAAGCCGACTTCGCACTTCCCGCGCCCAAGGCGGCGCTATCGTCGGTCGACCTTCGCTTCACTGCCAGGCCGGGAGGCGCGTCCCGCTCGCAAAACGTCACGCTGTCGAACTCCGGGACCCTTCCGTTGTCATTCCAGGCGCAGGAGCGCCGCATACGCACTACCACGCTGGAAACGATCGTCACCGACCCGGCGGGTGACAGCGACGGGTCACCCGACTTGATTCGCATCGACGCCTTAGCCGATGCCGGCAACGCCACCTTTGCCTTCGTGTTCGCCGCCAAGCCCCTGGAGCTGGGTGGGTACATGCCCATCGACACCGACCAGAATCCCGCAACCGGCATTCCGGCGGAGCATCTCTCCGGAAGGCCGGAACAAGATGTCGGCGCCGAGTACTACGTCGATTTCTTCGGCGCGCTGGATGGAAAGATCGACCTGTGGGATCAGAACGATACTCTGGTCGGAACATACGCCGGAACGCTTTCCGGATCGACTCTGTCCTTCACCATCCCGCTTGCCGACCTGAACGACGACGGCGACATGAACGTGTGCGCAATCGTCGGCGACTACTCGTGGGCCACGGACTGTGCCCCCGATGCCGGGCACGGCGAACTGCTTGCGGTGGCCGATGTGCCGTGGCTGTCCGCTACGCCCGCCGGAGGCGACGTAGCGCCGGGCACCGCACAGGAGATCACGGTCACCGTCGACCCCGGCGATCTGCCGGCCGGACGTCACCGCGCGCGACTGGTGCTGTCGTCCAACGATCCCCGGCGCCCAACCCTGACCTTGCTGGTGACGCTTGATCTCCCCGCTCTGCGCCTGGGCATCAACGCGGGTGGAGGTGCAGTGCAGGACGGTTCGGACGAGCGTTGGGAACCGGACCAAGGCTTCCTGGTCCTCAACGACTTCGGCTACGTGGATCCGGTACCCGGCGGGCTGCTGCCCGGTGGCGCATCACAGGTGCGCACCACCCAAGCCGTCATCACCGGGACGGCCGATCAGGCGCTGTTCAAGTCACAGCGGGAAGGCATGAAGTCCTATTACGTCCGCGTGCCCTCAACCGGCTTGTATCGCGTCGAGCTGGGCTTTGCCGAGATCACCGGCGCAGTGCCCGGAGACCGCGTCTTCGACGTTGTGGCCGAAGGTCGCTTCGGGCTGCTAACCGACTACGACATCGCCGCCGTCGCCGGCCAGAACACCGCCGACGTCTACGAGTTCGAAGTTCTGGCAGAAGGCCTGTGGCTGGAGGTCGAGTTCGTTGCAAGGTCCGGGCTGCCGGTCGTCAACATGCTCCGGGTTACCAGTACCGTTTAACCGCGAACGTCAGGCAAGCGGCTGTCCCGGGTTCCCGTCGGGCAGAAGCGTCTGCGACCCGATTTCAGCGTCGGCGATCACGCGCGCGGTCGGAACGGCGCCCGGATGCGGGTCGAATCGACGCAGCAGGGGAATGCACGCCAGCAGCCCGATCGCCTCGATGCAGAACACCACGGCATAGCCACCCGACTGTCCACCGGTGACCGCGCGTGCCAGTTCGTAGAACGCACCACCCCCTGCCGTGGCCAGCCCGTCGGCGATGGCGTGCGCGACCGTCCACGATCCCATGAACAGCGCCGTGCGCCGGCGGTCGGCCATTCCCATCATCAGCGCCAGGCTTGCCACGTTGAACAGACCGGTGCCGAACCCGACAACCAGCACCGAGAGCCACGCCGCCGCCGCTTCCTTCGTCGCCGCAGACAGCGCCAGGCCGGCAAAGGCGACCGCAGCCACCGCCAGGCCGGTCCTGGCGACCGCGCGATGGCCCCGGGCGCCGGCGAAGGGACGGCCTGCCAGGAACATCCCCGCCAAGATCCCGGCAGTCATCACGGCGTTGAAGGCGCTGGTCTGCCGTACGTTCAAACCGAAGAGGTCGCCGCCAAACGGCTCTAGAACGGCTTGCTGCAGGAACAGAAACAAGGTGGCGGCGACCATGAACAGGAAGAACGCTCGCGCCTGCGGGGCCGCGGCGACGCTGCGAATCGCCGTCCTAAACGGCACGCGCTCCGCGTCCGGCTGGGCGCCGGCATCAGCGGGAATCCGCCGCTCCTGCCCCCAGACGGCGATCGTCGTCAGCGCGACGACCAAGATCCCGGTCAAGGCGAATAGCGTCGTCACGCCGTTGGCGTCGTCGTCCAGCACCCCCGCGGTCAGCGCGACGCCGGCCAGGATCCCCCCCATCAGCATCAAGTAGATGACCGATGCGGCATGGCCACGGTCCCGCTCGGGAGCCAGATCGGCCAGCAGCGCGAAGAAGACCGTTCCCGCCCCGTACATGCCGATTCCCATCGCCACGAACAGCGCAACCGCCAGAACGATGTCCCCCACACCGACCCCGCCGGCCAAACGCCCGGCGACGTGCGGGGCCGCGGCAACGGCAAGCCCGGCAAGGATCGCACCGCCCATGATGTAGGGCGTGCGGCGCCGGCCGAAGATCGGATGCGTGTCGGAGCGGTGCCCCACGGCTAAGGCGAACGGGGCGGCAAGGTTGTAGGACGCCAGAACCGCGGCAACGACCCCCAGGCTGATCCCCAGCTCGATTTTCATCACGCGATTCAGCACACCCAAGATCAGCACCGACGACATCCCGGCTGCGAACTCCCGAAGCCCCAGGCGCAGCAGCGTCCACGTCGAAATCGAACGCGTTACCAGCGGCGCGGCCGGCACGGCACCCGCCGCAACCTTGCTCAACGCTTCGCGAAACTGGGGTTCGAAG
>JBKKBA010000107.1:0-9280 GCA_046714275.1 Actinomycetota bacterium | reverse complement strand
CTTCTCGTCTTGCTGCTCCCGGTCATCCTGATCTCCGCCCTGCTCGTTCGCGTGACCTCGTCCGGGCCGGTTCTTTACCTGCAAGAGCGCGTCGGCAAAGGCGGGAAACCGATCCGGATGTACAAGTTCCGGTCGATGCGCCTTGGGGCTCATCTCACACGTGATGAGCTGCGCAACCTCAACGAGGTCACCGGTCCGGTCTTCAAGATCCGACAAGATCCCAGGATCACCCCGGTCGGCCGCTGGCTGCGCAAGCTGTCGATCGACGAGATCCCGCAGCTCATCAACGTTCTGAAGGGCGACATGACGCTGGTCGGTCCGCGCCCGCCGCTGGAGTACGAATACGAGCTGTACGACGACTGGGCAAAGCAGCGCCTGGTGGTGCGACCCGGCATGACCGGCCTGCAGCAGACCTACGCGCGCCACAGCGCCGCGTTCACCGAGAAGGTCGAGATGGACCTGGCCTACATCCGCGATCGCTCCATGCGTCTTGACCTGACCATCATGCTCAAGACGATCCCCGCCGCCTTCAAAGGCGAATAGCGACCCTCTTCCGCTTCTGCCGGCCCCATGCTCGAGTTGCTCGATGAGCTGGACCAAGAGCACAGCCTTCGACGCCTGAGGAGATAGCGGAGGGCGAACGGATATGACCACCGACCCGGCGGATCTCCGGCGTCTGGCCGCAGCCCATCCCGAAGTTCAGATCGTCGCGATCTGACCGAGCCGATGGCTCCGCGGATCACCGGCCGAGTACGATTCACCCAATGAGAGTTTTGGTCACCGGGGGAGCGGGTTTCATCGGGTTGGCCGCTGCGCAGGCACTTCAGGACCGAGGCGACGATGTCGTGATCCTGGACGCGCTGACACAGCCCGTTCACGATCCGGCTTCGCAAGGCCCCGACGGGTTTCAGTTGATTCGGGGGGACGTGCGATTCAAGCAGGACTGGGTTGCGGCGCTGGACGGCGTCGATGCGGTCCTGCACTTCGCTGCCTATCAGGACTACCTGCCCGACTTCTCGACGTTTCTTCACGTCAATGCTGCGGGAACCGCGTTGATGTACGAGGTGATCGTCGAACGTTCGCTGCCGGTGCGCCGCGTCGTCGTCGCATCATCGCAGTCGGTCTTCGGTGAAGGCGCCTACCGTTGCCCCGGCGACGGTCTGGTCGTATGCGCGCCGCGCACCGCTGAGGATATGGAGTCCGGCCGGTATGAGCAGCGCTGTCCCGAATGCGACGGCGAGGTCGAGCCCGTCCCGACGGCCGAAGAGATGGGCGACCCGCGCAACGCCTACGGAATCTCGAAGTGGTCGCAAGAGCGAATCGCCCTGGCGCTGGGTGATACCTACGGCATTCCCACGGCAGCCATGCGCTACTCCATCGTCCACGGTGCCGGTCAGTCGCCCCGCAACGCATATTCGGGGCTGCTGCGAAGCGCATGCCTGAACCTGCTGGCCGGGGTCCCGCCGGTCGTCTTCGAAGACGGGCTGCAGCAGCGCGACTATGTCGCGATCGAAGACGTGACGGCGGCAAACCTGCTGGCGCTGGACCATCCGGACGCGCCCGGTCGCGCCTACAACGTCGGCGGGGATGAAGCCTGGACGGTACTGGAAGTGATCGATGCGCTTCGCGAGATCACCGGCGTGGACATCCCGGCGGATCTCCCCGGCGTCTACCGCGTCGGCGACACCCGGCACATCGTGAGCGACGTGACGCGTCTGCGCTCGCTTGGCTGGGAGCCGAAGGCCGACCTATCCGAGGTCTGGCGCGCCTATTGGGAATGGCTCGGATCCCTGAGCATCGACCCGCAGATCGCGCGTCGTGCCTACGACGACATGCTGTCCCGCGGCGTCCTGCGCAGCGCCGCCACGTGATGAAGGCGTGATGATGGCGCCATGAAGGCGATCGTGCTGTGCGCGGGTCTGGGGACCCGGCTGCGTCCCCTCACCGACACGCTTCCCAAGCCGATGATCCCCATCGCAGGGGAGCCGCTGTTGTTTCGCCACCTGCGCGCGCTGCGCGATGCCGGGGTCACCGACGTCGCGATGAACCTTCACCATCTTGGTCATGTGATCAGCGACGCGATCGGAGAAGTTGCCTTCGGAATGCGCGCGCACTACGCCGAAGAGGAGCAGCTTCGCGGGTCGGCCGGGGCTCTCAACGGTTTTCCCGGCTTCTTCGACCAGACGTTCTTCGTCGTCTACGCCGACGTCTATCACGCAATCGACTTGAAGGCCCTTGCCTTCTTCCACGCGACGCAGCGGTCCGTTCTGACGATGGCCGCCACGACCGCCGACGATCCGACGACGAAGGGCGTGATCCAGGCCGATGCCAAAACCGGACGGGTCTCCGCTTTCGTCGAAAAGCCCCAAAGCGCCCCGCAGGACTCGATGACCAATGTCGGCTTGTATGTGTGCGAGCCAATGGTGGCCGCGATGATTCCTCCCGGTCCGAGCGATTTCGGCGCCGATGTCATCCCCTCCTTGATCGCCGCCGGTGAGCCCGTGTACGCCCTGCCGGTACCTTCGCTCGTTCTAGACGTAGGAACGCCGGAAGGTCTGGAGCACGCACGCCGCCTTGCGGGACGATCCTGAGCAAACGGGACAAGCGGAAACACAGGGCAGGGTCGAGCGTTCTTCTGGTCGAAAGATCAGTTCAAGGATCAGGGGCGTTCACTGGACAAGGGAGCGATTCATGTCGATCGTCGTGGGGCGAGCACCGGCTCGCGTGTCGCTGCTTGGGGGAGGGACGGACCTTCCTGCCTATTACGAGCGGCATGGGGGCGCCGTGGTCAGCATGGCGGTCTCCCTGTACGCCTACGGCCAGGCCTCGCCGCGTCCCTACGATCTTGAGCTGGTCTCGCTCGACCATTCCAGCCGCGAGGTCATTACCCCAAAGCAGTTCGCGCGGCGCATGCGCCCGCCGATCCTTGCCCAAGAGTTCCTGACGTATCAGAAGGCCGTCGCCTGGCACTTCGGTATCGAGCGCGGCCGTCTGGCCGCGGCCAGCGAAGTGCCCGCCGGGATGGGTCTTTCCACCAGCGCTGCCATCAGCGTGGCGTTGGTCATGGCGGCCAGCCGCTTCATAGGCGAGGACCTGGACCGTGCGGCCATCGCCGAAACGGCCTGCCGCATCGAGATGAAGGTCCTCGGCCGTTCCTGCGGCAAGCAGGACCAGTACGCATCGGCCTACGGAGGCGTCAACTCGCTGGAGTTCTTCCGCGACGGCTCGGTCGAGGTGACCCCGCTGAAGCTTTCGCCCCAGACCATCGCCACGCTCCAAAGCCGCCTGATGCTGTTCACCAACGGCGCGCGGCGAAATGCGCAGTCCGTCCTGGCCGAGCAGGCTCGCCGGTCGCTGTCGGACCCCGAAACGGTCACGGCTCTGCACCGGATCAAGGAGCTGGCCTACGCCGCCCGGGACCTGCTTTCGGCGGACGAACCGGACGCTATGGGACAACTGTTGCATGAAGCCTGGGAATGCAAGCGCCACCTAAACTCCCAGACTCATACACCCGAGATCGACAGGGTGTACGCGCTTGCGCGTGACGCCGGCGCGATCGGCGGAAAGCTTGCCGGCGCCGGCTTGGTCGGAACGATCATGCTGTACTGTCCGGAGGAGAGTCAGGATGAAGTCCGGCGCACGCTTGCAAGCCAAGGGTGGCGCGAGCGGAAGGTCTCGATCGACTGGGGCGGAGCAAGTCTCTGTGCCAACATCGGAGGTCCGCTCGTTTTACAAGATGGGTGAATGACCAGATAGGTGCCAGGTAGGTGAATGAGTGGGCGCTCTCACCGCGACGTTCGTAGCATGCCCGGTATGCGGGCATGCTGCGTCTCGTGCCCTTTTTTCCTCCGGCGAGTACACCTTCCGGCGCTGCGGCGCCTGCGCGCTGCGTTTCGCATCGCCGCGACCCACTCCCGAAGACCTAGCCGCCGTTTATGGGGCGGGCTACTTCGACGACAAGGGCTGGCTGGGCGACCCTACTTCGGACTCGGCCTACATGAGCCGGTGCTGGCGCGAGGTCGCTCCGTTGCTTGACGCCCGCTTCCCGCAGCGGGGTCGTCTTCTGGACGTTGGATGTGCGACCGGGGCGTTCATCGCCGCCGCAGCCGGGGATGGATGGCAGGTCGCCGGGCTTGAGTACTCCGACGACGCCGCCGCTCGCGCGCGCAGCGCGGGGCTAGACGTTCGGGCCGGCGAGCTGTCGGCGGGAGCGTTCCACGGCGAGACGTTCGACGTTGTGACCGCTTGGCATGTGATCGAGCATCTGGTCGATCCCGTCGCCGACCTGCGCCTGATGCGCGCGTTGACCGGCCCCGGAGGCGCGCTGGTGATCGAAACCCCGAATGCCCGCTCGATCGGAGCGATCCTGAAGCGCGAGCGGTGGGCGCAAGTGCGGCCCCCGGAGCACATCAACTTTTTCGATACGCGCGCGCTGGCTGGTGCCTTGCGCGCGTCGGGCTGGCGCCTTTCCACGGCGCGGACCATCTACAAGCGAGACACGGCCGAGCGGATCGCCGGGCGAGCGTGGCTGGCGCCGCTGGCGCGTGCCGCCGCTCGCGGCGTCGAGATGGCCGGCCTGGGCGGGAACCTGCGCGCGATGGCGGTGGCAGCATGACGCGCCTTTCTACGGCCCCCCGCCGCGCGATCTTTCTGGATCGTGACGGCGTCATCTGTGAGAACCGAGAGGACTACGTCAAGTCCTGGGACGAGTTCGTCTTCATCCCCGGCTCTATCCAGGCCGTCGCCGCCCTGTCGCAGGCCGGTTACCCGGTGTTCATCATCACCAACCAGTCGGCCGGCGGCCGGGGCATTGTGTCGCGCGAAACACTGGACCAGATGCATGCGCTGATGCTGGCCGAGCTGGAATCCGAGGGCGCGCGCGTCGAAGAGATCCTGGTGTGCCCGCACGACCCGTCCGAGGCATGCGACTGCCGCAAGCCGGCGCCGGGGCTGCTGGTCCGCGCAGCGGCGCGGCACGGGCTGGATCTATCGCGCTCATGGCTGGTGGGTGACGCAGAGTCCGACGTTGAAGCGGCCGCCGCGGCAGGCTGCGGCGCGGTCTTGGTGTTGAGCGGCCGCGGCGCCCAGCAGGCGCAGGCCGCGGGGTGGGAGGGCGCGCATCCGGCCTTCGTCGCCCACGATCTGGTTGACGCATCGATTTGGATCCTGGCGCGCATGGCGCAGCAGGCCGGCGAGCGCGCGAACGGCCGCGCGGAGGTGAGCTAGGTGGAAACCCGGAACTTGATCCTTCAGTACCTTGCTTCGGTCGAAGAAATCCTTAAGGGCATCAAGTCCGAGGATCTGGAGCGAGCGATCGACGTCATGTACGAGGCTTGGAAGTCCGACAAGCAGATCTTCCTGGTCGGAAACGGCGGTGGAGCGGCCACCGCGATGCACTTTGCGTGCGACCTGAACAAGACGGCGATCGTGCCCGGCAAGAAGCGGATGCGCGCCCGGTCGCTGTCGGACAACGTCTCGCTTCTGACCGCGTGGGCGAACGACACGCACTACACCAACATCTTCGGCGAGCAACTGATCAACTTTGCGCAGCCGGGCGACCTGGTGGTCGGCTTTACGGCGTCGGGCATGAGCCCCAACATCGTGAACGCGGTGGCGCTGGGCAACGAGATGGGTTGTACGACGATCGCCTTCGTCGGATTCGACGGTGGCACCGCCAGCGCGATCGCGCACCACGTCTTGCACATCCCATCGGTTTCGTATCAGCACATCGAGGACGTGCATTTGCTGATCTGCCACGCGATCACCTCGGCGCTGCAGGAACGAGCCCGCCACGATGACGATCTTGGCGCGGGACTGTCGGGCGACGACCTCAACGACCGGCTGCGCGGCATCTATTACGTTCGCAAGGCTCTGGCGGCCGAAAAGGTGCTGGACCGCCGGGTCAAGATGATTCCCGAACTTGCGGCTCGAACGATCGGCTTCGACGCCGCCGTGCTGTATGCCGTGCACGAAGACGGGCTGGTGCAGATGGCCGGCGGTCACCACGTCCCCGACATGCCGCCCTTCGCGGCAGACGACGATCTGTTCGAGGCCGAGGCGATCCGCGAGAAGCGCACCGTCGTCGCCGAGGGTGGCGCCGGAGGGATGGCGTCGTACGCGATTTCCCCGGTTATCGCCGACGACCGCGTCGTTGCCCTGATCGCCGGCGGGTACTACAACGGCCGCCGAGTCAGCGGCAGCGACCTGCAACTGCTTCAGATCTTCGCGTTCAACCTTCGCGGTGCGCTGAGCGACGGCGAAGCCCGGCTGCCCGGAGGCGGCTGGTGGGCGACGCGCTGAACCGCGGCCCGGCGCGCATCCTGCTGGTCAACCCGTCGCCGATTCGCGGGGGCGCCGAGCAGATGCTTGAGGCGTTCGTGCTGGGCTTCGATCCCGACGCCGTGCGCGCAGAGGTTGCCTGCCTGGCCCCCGGTCCCTTCGTGGACGATCTGGTGTCCGCCGGCGCCGTCGTGCATCACATCGACGCCGGGCGCATGCGGCAGGTGCACCGCTGGGCCGCGTCCGTCCGGTCGCTGGCGTCGCTGGCCAAAGGTTTCGACGCCGTCTGTTCCTGGCAGGTGAAGGGCCATTACTACGGGACGCCGGCCGCGCGTCTGGCGCGAAAGCCGGCGCTGTGGTGGGATCACGGCATCCGGCCGGTGCGCGGTCAGCAGTCGGCATTTGCCGGTGGAACGATTCCGCGGTCGCTTCCGGCCGACCTGGTCTTGACCTCGTCGCGCGTTGCCGCGGGGCGTCATCGGCGCGGGCACGCCATTCACCCCGGCATCGATGTCGCCGCCTTCGCCGGTGCGGCGGCGCATCGCGACGCAGTGCGGTCCTCGTGGGGTATCACTCCGGAGCAGCCGCTGGTTGGGATCGTCGGCCGGTTGCAGCCGTGGAAGGGTCAGCACGTCTTCCTGCGCGCGGCCGCTCAGGTCCTCCAATCCGTGCCGGACGCGCGCTTCGCGATCATCGGCGACGCGATCGGGGGATTCTCCACCAACTACCCGGGGCAGCTCCGCACGCTCGCCGTCGAGCTGGGCATCCAAGATCGCATCGTCTTTGCCGGGCAACGCCGCGACGTTGCCGATGTGCTTGGAGCGTTGGATGTGTTCGTGCATGCTTCGACCGCCGAGCCGTTCGGGATCGTGATCGTCGAGGCTCTGGCGGCCGGGGTTCCGGTCGTCGCGACGCGCGGCGGCGGCGTTCCCGAGATCATCACCGACGCCTCCGACGGCTTTCTGGTCCCTCCCGGCGACGACCGGGCGATGGCGGAGCGCGTGATCACGCTGCTGCAAGACGCAGGACTTCGCGGGCGCTTCGTCGCCGCCGGGCGGGCTCGCGCGGAACGCGATTTTACGAAGGCGCGAATGATTTCGGAGTTCCAAACCGTCCTGGCAAGGTACGCGCCGGCGTTGCAGCCGGTTTCGGGAGCGCCCGCGTGAAAGTTGGAATCGTGATCTCTCGATACCGACGCACCGGCGGGCTGGAGCGTGTCGCCGGGGAGTGGGCGCGGGGACTCTCCCGTCGTGGCCACGAAGTCGTCGTCTTCGCCCAAGCCGTCGAGGAGCGTGACGACGGAATCAGATACGTTCGCGTCGGTGGGGTCGAGCGGCCCAACTGGCTGCGGGCGGGGACGTTTCCCTTTGCGGCGGCGCGTGCGCTGCGCAAGCATCCCGTGGACATCGCATGCTCGTTCGGCGCTGCCGTCCTGGCGCCAACCGTGATGGGGACCGCCGGCCCGCACCGTGCCTGGTTCGAACAGGGTCTGGCCGAATCGCCGCTGCGCACGATGGAGGGCTTCAAACGGCGGATCAATCCGCATCATCGCGCGGTGCTTGCGGTCGAGCGAGCGATCGCCGCAGGCGGCCGCTACGAACGGATCTACGCGACGTCGGCCAAAGCGGCATCCGACTGGGGGCGTCTGTATCGCATCCCATCAGAGCGGTTGGGCGTGCTGGAGAACGGCGTCAACCTCGACGAATTTCGGTTCGACCCTGCGGCTCGCGATCGCCTTCGCTCTGCGTGGGGGGCCGTGGATCGCTTCGTCGTGCTGACGATCGCCAACGAAGTTGCGCGCAAGGGTGTGGACACGTTGATCCGTGCGTTCCCGCAGGTTCGGGCGGCGATGCCCGAAGCTCTGCTGGTCGTCGGCGGCCCGGCGGGTGGGGCGCAAGCGACGCGCATCGCGCGCGCAGCCGGTGTGGAAGATCACGTTCGTCTGATCGGCCCGCTGGCGGAACCGTCGGCCGCGTACTCCGCCGCCGACGTCTTTGCGTTCCCGACCCGCTACGACCCGTGGGGATTGGTGGCCGTCGAATCGCTGGCGTGCGGAACGCCGGTCGTCTGCTCGTCGGTCGCCGGCGTGGCCGAACACATTCGCGACGGACAGACCGGCGTGGTCTTTGATCAGCCCAGAAACCCGGACGCGCTAAGCGCTGCGATCCTGCGCGGCGCATCGCTGAGCGCCGCATCGCTGAGTGCCGGGCGCGATGCCTGCCGCGCCTCGGTCGAACACCTTGCGTGGGATCGAATCGTGGAGCGCGCAGAGCGCATCTTGTCCGAGGTTGTCGCGTCCCGCCGGCCACAAGTGAGCACATCTTGAGGATCCTCTTTTTGACTCCCGCCCTTCCCTGGCCGCCGCACACCGGCGGTACCCGGCGCATCGCCACCGTCATCGAGCACCTGGCCGCGCGCCACGAGATCTCTCTGTTCGCGTTGGAAGGCGATGGGGGATCGGTCGAAGCGACGATCGCCGCGCCGCTTGCCGCGGTTCGCACGCGCCCGTACCCGGGCCTGGCGCAGCGCGGACGCTTGGGGTTCTGGATGCAGGTTGCGTTCGACCCTCTTCCGAAGTCTGTTCGCCAGGCCGTCTCCGACGAAGCCTTGGCCGACGCGGCCGCTTTTGCGCGCGGGATTGCGCCCGACGCGATCGTCGCCGAGCCGATCGAGATGGAGCCGTATCTGCGAGCCTGCGCCGACGCTGTGCCGTCCGCGCACACGATGCTGGGCTGGATTGATGTCGTGTCGCGCAACGTTGCGCGCCAGACTGCGCGCGATCGGGGACCGGCCAAGAGAATCCACGCTCGTCGCGAGGTTGTCCGCATGGCCAGGCTTGAGCGGAAGGCAGCGCGCCGTGTGGACGTTCGAACCTGCGTATCCCCCGACGATCAGTCGGCGTTGGAACGGGCGACGGGCCGGCCGTTTGTGCTGGCTCCAAATGGCGTTGACGCGACGTGGTTCGTGCCGCGCCCGGGCCCCGTTAACAACCGCCAAGCCC
>JBKKBA010000106.1:0-3959 GCA_046714275.1 Actinomycetota bacterium | reverse complement strand
GCTTACCGGAGCGATCTCGAAGACCGTGACCGTCACGCAGGGGTTCTCCCTGACGGCTTCCTTCGTCAACTCGGGCGGTTTCGGTTCGGCGCAACTGAACTGGTCCGGAACGACCGCGCAGATCATCGACGTCAAGCGCAACGGTGTGGTCATCGCGACCGTTTGGAACACGGGCTCGTACCTCTCCCAGCTTCCCGGCTCCGGGACGTGGACGTTCCAGGTCTGCCGCTCCGGCTCGACCGTGTGCTCGAACACCGCCAGCGTCACGTCCGGCGGAGGAGCTCAGATCACGCTTGGAGCGACCGTGACCCAGTCCGGCGGGAACTTCTTCGCCAACCTGACGTGGAGCGGCGCAACCAGTACGAATGTTGACGTCAAGCGCGACGGGACCGTGGTTGCGACGGTCGCAAACACGGGCTCGTACAGCTCGCAGCTTCCCGGAACCGGCACGTTCACGTTCCAGGTCTGCCACGCCGGAACCTCGACGTGCTCGAATGTCGTGACGGTGACGGCGTCCGGCACGCCACCGCCGAACACGCCGCCCGTCGCAAACTTCACGTTCTCGTGCTCCGGGCTGAGCTGCGCGTTCACCGACACAAGCACCGACAACGTCGGGGTGGTGTCGCGCTCGTGGCAGTTCGGCGACGGGACCAGCTCGACGGCGACGAACCCATCGAAGACGTACGCAGCCGGCGGCACGTACTCGGTGACGCTCACCGTGACCGATGGCGGCGGTTTGTCCTCGACGATCACGAAGTCCGTGACGGTGACTGCCGGCGGCGGGCGCGGTTAATCCCGGAATCGTACGAAGCGCCCGTTTGGCGTTGCGCGGCTTCGCGGTGTCCGGCGGTAAGATCGAGGTTCCGTGCGACGCATCGCGCCCCTGATCCTGCTGTTGGCTCTGGCCGTCGGCGTGCCTGCCGACCGCGCTGCCGCCGCGACGCTCCCGACCGACGCCTACATCGGTGCGGACGGCCACGGATTTGGTCACGGCCGCGGCATGGGGCAGTGGGGAGCCAAGGGGCTGGCCGACCAAGGCAAGGCGTGGACGGACATCCTGTCGCACTACTACTCCGGCACGACGCTGGCGACGCGAAGTCCTGAGACGATCCGGGTGCTGGTTGAAGATTCCGCCGACATCCTGGTGACGGCGAAGGCGCCGTTCTCGGTCTGGTGGTCGGGTGGGACGAAGATCGCCGATTCCTCGGCGGCGCAGCCGTTCCTGCGCGCGCTGTACTCCTCGTCAGGCCTGAGCGTTCAGCGCGCGGCCGCATACGGCGGTCCCTGGACGACCATCACCAGCGGCGCCGGTCCCGTGGTGTTCAAGCCCGGAACGGATTGGCTGGGCCTGGTCCTTTCCACGGGGGGCGTTCGCTATTACCGCGGCGAGATCGAGGCTCGCAAGGCCGGCACCAGTCTGCTGGGGATCAACAACGTGGGCATCGAGCCGTACCTGTACGGGGTTGTGCCGCGCGAGGTTCCGGCTTCCTGGGACGGTGACGTGCTGCGGGCGCAGGCCGTCGCGGCGCGTTCGTACGCCGCCACCAAGAAGGACGCGGCTCGCGCGGCCGGCAAGCTGTACGACATCTGCGCGACGACCTCGTGCCAGGTCTACTCCGGGTACGCATCGGCGAACAGCCCGTCGGAGACGCCGAAGCTGCTGGAGTCGGCTTCAACCAACACCGCCGTCAACGACACCGCCGGAAAGGTCCTGACCTACGGAGGCAAGCCGATCCTGGCCGAATACTCATCGTCGTCGGGGGGCTACACCGCCAACAGCTCGCAGCCGTACATGAAGGCCGTTGCCGACCCGGCGGATTCCGTGTCGCCCTATCACAACTGGACGACGCGGGTAAGCGTGGGGGCCATCCAGGTAGCGTGGCCGGCGATCGGATCGCTGGTGGACGTCCGCATCACCAAGCGCAACGGCTACGGCGACTACGGCGGCCGCGTCACCGAGATGATCGTGCAGGGAACCAGCTCAAGCGTCACGATAACCGGCGGCACGTTCCGCTCGAAGCTGGGCCTGCGCAGCGACTGGTTCCGCCTTCGGATCTATCGCGGCGACCTGGTCGCGTCCAGCGCGTCGGTCAGCGGCCCGGCGGGCGCTGCGATCCCCGTCAGCGTATCGCTGAAGAACACCGGCAACGTCGAATGGCGCGTCGGCGGCACGGAAGTGCTGGCCACCTGGAACCCGTCGGGGCGGCGCAGCGCTTTCGCGGCAACCGGCTGGATCGACGACACCAAGCCCACCGCCGTCACCAGGAATGCGTCCCGATCCGGAGCGACGACGGTCGGCCCCGGCGAGACGGCCGAGTTCCGCTTCACGCTGGACACCGCCGGCCTGGCGCCTGGGCTCTACAGCGAGTCCTTCCGTCCTTTGAAGGACGGCGTCACCTGGATGCCCGACGTCGGGATCAAGATCGCCGTGTCGGTACTGTCTTCGTGGCAAGAAGAGGCCGGCAACGTGACGACCAACGGATCGTTCGAAGCCGGCTGGTCGTCATGGAGGGGGTCCGGCGTGAACGGGTCGGATGGTCCCGCAACGGGAATCGTGCGGGATGGCAACCGGTCGATGCATCTGGCTGCCGGTGGTCGCAAGGCCGTCGTGCAGTCTCTGTCGATGGCCGGCGGCGCCCGGCGGCGCGTTGTGCTGGGTGGGTGGGCCCGAACGACCGGCTCGAACTCCGGCGGCGGGCCGGTCGCGCTGAACCTGGCGCTGCGAAACACCGACGGCACCATCACATGGAACCAGTTGGATTTCGGCCGCGGCGCGCACGACTGGCAATACATGGAGCGCGTCGTGGTGTCCGCCAAGCCGTTCAACTCGGCCGATCTGTACGCGCTCTTCTACGACCAAGCGGGCCACGTCTACTTCGACGCGGTCCGCGTGTTGGATACGCACCTGGCGAACCCGTCGTTCGAGATGGGTACGGGATCGTGGATCGGCGCCGGGTTGGGGGCCGGCGACGGGCCCAGCACCAGCGTTGTTCGGGACGGCTTCCGGTCGATGCACTTCGCCGGAGGGACAAAGTCGCTGTCGCAGCGGATCCCGATCCGAGGACCGGCCGGGCGCTTCTACCACGTGGCCGGATGGACCAAGGCCGATCAAGCCGGCGCAGCCGGGGTCACCGCGGCCACCTCGATCATCGTGGTGTTCAACAACCTGGATGGGTCCACCAGCCGTACGACCATCGCCGCGCCGGCCGGAGATCACGACTGGACCTACGCCGAGCGCCATGTAGCGGCCACGAAGCATTTCGTGTCGATCGACATAGTCGCCGCGGTGTTGGGACAGACGGGCAGCATCTTCTTCGACGGTCTGCGTTTGCGCGAGAACCGCTTGCCGAACGGGTCGTTCGAAGCCGGGATCGAGCCGTGGACCGGAACCGGTGCCTTCAGCGCTGCCGATGGGGTCGTCGATGCGCTGTCGCGCGACGCGTCGAAGTCTTTGAAGATCGCCGCTGCATCCGGAAAGGACGGCGTGATCGCGAGGATCGCGTCCGGTGGCGGCAGTGGCGTGTCGCTGTTCATCGGCGGATGGAGCAAGACGACCGGCAGCGGCGGACAGGTCTGGTTGTCGGCAGGCTTCCGCAACACCGACGGCACCACCACATGGCGAAATCTCTTCTTCCCGTCGTCGGCGCACGACTGGGTGCACCAAGAGACGCTCGTCCGCTCGGCCAAGCCTTATTCATCGATCGATGTCTACGCGATCGAAGACGGCCAGCCCGGCGACGCCTACTTCGACGGCATCACGCTCTGGTCGCTCGCCTAGTCCGATCTTTGTTCGAGTCCCGCCGGGGCCTTAGATTCACGCGATCGACCCGAATCGCGCCTAGAAACTCCAGACATTCGCCGCGATCGCGTCACATCCCGTTCAGCCCCGCCTTTTCACGTGGTAGGTCTGTATGAATGCGGGCGGCGTGGTCCGGGGGTCGTTGCAACACCTGCCGAGG
>JBKKBA010000105.1:0-3373 GCA_046714275.1 Actinomycetota bacterium | reverse complement strand
GTCTCCGGCTTGGGCGCGGTGGTATCCGCGCTTGATTCGTCGTCGGTGTCGGGCGACCAGGCGGTGTCGTTGGTCGAGTCCTTTGCCAAAGCCGAAAAGCTTGCGGCTGCGGGGCGAGCGATCGCGGCCAAGCGCGTCGTGGAGTCTCGTGCCTGGCAGTCCCGGGGCTACCGGAACCCCGCCCAGTGGATGGCGGCCCATGCCGGAACCTCGGTTGCCGCCGCCGTCGGGGTCATGCAGACCGCCTAAGCCTTAGATGAGCTTGCCGCCACCAGAGAAGCGCTCGTGGATGGTCGTCTGTCCTCGGCCCAGGCGGCCGAGATCGTCGTGGCGGCCAAGGCCGATCCGTCGGCGGAAGGCTTGCTGCTTCAGGCAGCCGAGCGGGACACCTTCTGGCAGCTTCGGAACCAGTGCCAGTCGGTTGCTGCGGCTGCGGTGGGAGACGAAGAGGCCGATGAGCGCATCCGGCGGTCTCGCTACCTGCGGTTTCGCACCTCAGGGGGAGCCATCGATGTCGAGGCACGCTTCCCGGCTGCCGACGGGGCTCCCTTGGTGGCCCAGGTCACCTCTCTTGGCCAGGAGCTTTATGAGAAAGCCCGGAAAAGCGGACGGCCCGAGCCCAAGGCGGCCTACCTGGCCGATGCCTTGGTCTTGCTGCTCTCAGAAGGCTCTCGGGCTCCGAAGGTCACCGTGAATCTGCACGTGGACGAGGCCGCCTTTGATCGGGGGCACACCGTGGCGGGGGAGCGCTGTGAGATCTCAGGTGTTGGGCCGGTGACGGTCGCCACGGCTCGGGCACTGGCGCTGAAGGGGTCGGTCAAGCGCCTTGGACGCCGCGATCACGACGTGACCCGGGTTGCCCACCACGGCAAGGACATCCCCGCCAAGCTTCGGAGCGCGATTGAGGCTCGAGACGAGGTGTGTGTGGTCCCGGGATGCGACATGGCGGTTGGGCTTGAGATCGATCACATCGTTCCTCGGGAGCACGGGGGCCTCACGTGCTCTGAGAACCTGTGCCGGCTTTGCAAGTATCACCACTGGCAGAAGACGCATCACGGCTGGATCATTGCGGGGCCTCCGGGTGGGTGGACCTGGACTCCGCCGCCTCCCGGGTGGAAGGGCACGCGACGATTTAATCGAAATTGAGGGTGGTGGGTGCCGCTGGGCGTTGGTGTGCGGGGGGTTGCGTGCTGCGCTTGGGCGGAGCTGGTGAGCCGTGGGTGCTCGCTTTGTTGGCGTGCTGGCGTGCTGGCGTGCTGGCGTGCTGGCGTGCTGGCGTGCTGGCGTGCTGGGCGAGAGTGCATCATGCGACACGCCGCATGTCCGCGTGCCGCATGATGCCACAGCCAGCCGTAACACCGAATCGTTGCGAAACTTGAAACGACCTAGTAGGTCGCCTTGATGGTGTAGGAGACCGACGAGGTGGAGGCATACGTGTACACGCCTATGTACCACCAGTCGGTCGCCGGGTTGGTGACCGTGCAGGACTCGTCGGACGTGGACCCCGCGCCGCTGCACTGGTAGGTAGCCGTCGTGGGCTTCGCGGCCTTCCTGACATACAGGTCCAGGTCGGGGTTGCACGTCAGGAAGCACGAATCGTTGGTGACCAAATCCGCGCGCAACGACGTCCTCCCGGACGGCACCTGGATCTTGTAGTACTTCCACGTTCCGGTCGCTCCGTTGGTGTCCGACTTCGTTACACCGTTGGTCAGCGTCGGCGTACCCGGGTCTGGGTCCCCGCCCCCACCCGAAGAGACCGTGAGCGACTGCGAAGTCGATCCGGTGGCTCCGCCGTTGTCGGTCACCGTGAGCGTCACGGTGTAGGTCCCGCCGGCCGCGTAGGCCTTCGACGGGTTGGTTGCCGTGGACGTGGTCGTGTCGCCGAAGTTCCACGAGCGCGACGCGATTGTGCCGTCGGAATCGGTGCTGGTGTCGGTGAATGTGCACGTCAGTCCCGTGCATGACGAGGTGAAGTTCGCCGTCGGCGCGACGTTGCCGCCGCCCCCGCCACCGATGAAGGCCATGTAGAGCAAGCGGTTCGGCGAGCCGGTGCCGAGACTGGTCACCTTGTTCAGCGTGGCGTTGTTGATCAGCGCGCCGGTCACCGTGGCCGGGGTGGCCGAGGTGTTGCCCTGCAGATACAGCGCCGCGACGCCGGCAACGTGCGGCGCCGCCATCGACGTCCCACTGATCGTGTTCGTCGCGGTGTCGCTGGTGTACCACGAAGACAGAATGTTCACTCCCGGCCCGAAGATGTCCAAGCAGGTTCCGTAGTTCGACCAGGACGCCTTCTTATCGGCAGAGTCGGTCGCCCCAACCGTGATCGCGTTGGCGACGCGCGCCGGCGATGTGCCGCAAGCGTCCTGTGCCATGCCGAGAATGTTGCCGTTTCCGGCCGCGATCGCATAGCTGACGCCGTCGTTGATCGAGTTGTTCACTGCGGTGTCCAGTGCCGACGACGCGCCGCCGCCCAGACTCATGTTCGCCACGGCCGGCGCGCCGGCCGGGTGGTTTCCGGTGACCCAGTCCACCCCGGCGATGACGCCGGAATTCGATCCCGAGCCCTGACAGTCCAGCACACGGACGCCGATCAGAGACACCGACTTGGCGACACAGTAGGTCGATCCGCCGACCGTGCCGGCGACGTGCGTTCCATGCCCATTGCAGTCGTCGGCGCTGCCGCCGTCAACGGCGTCGTAGCCGCTGGTGGCTCGTCCGCCAAACTGGGCGTGGGTGAAGCGGATCCCGGTGTCGATGATGTAGGCCTTCACGCCCGACCCAGTCGCGTTGTAGGTATAGGACGCGCTGAGCGGCAGGTCGCGCTGATCGATGCGGTCCAGGCCCCAAGGCGGGCTGGACTGCGTGGCGTCCGCATTGACGACGCCGTCCTGCTCGACATAGTTGACCAACGGACTGCGAGCCAGGGCTTCAGCGGCGACCGGCATACCCTGGAATGAAAACCCCTTCAGGGCGTGCGAGTAACTGTGCTCGATCACCACGCCATATCGAGCGGCCAACGAGGCGATCGAACGGGACACGCCGGCCGACGGGAGGTCGCGGAGCACGGCGATATAGGAGCCGGGTATGGGGTGGGCAGCCGGACGAACGGCCGAAGGAACGGGGTTCCGCTTGGACGGGGACGCCGGGACGCCGGCAGCCGCCGACGATGCAGCCACAACCAAGGTGAAGCAAAGCAAAAACGACGCGCGACTCCGACTCATCTCTCCTCCGAACGATCGTTGGGCTGCTGTGTTTCTGGGAACGTGGTGAAACCTGCCGGTGACCCCAAGCAACTTCGCCCGGGTCGCCCCAGCGCAGGGAGTGTCAAACTCCGCGGAAAACGAACAGGGCTCCCTGAAGAACAGTACGAGCT
>JBKKBA010000104.1:0-5113 GCA_046714275.1 Actinomycetota bacterium | reverse complement strand
GGCGAACCCCAGCTTCGCGGTCAGCGACAGCTCGGCGTCCAGCCGGTCGCGCACGCGCCGGTTCCCTTCGTCGAACCCGCGGCGGCGCATACCCTCGAAGCAGCGCTTCGCCAGCAGCTCGTTCAGGCTGGCGCCGCGCTGCGCCGGGTACTCGGGCAGATGGATCCGCCCCAGGCCGATGTCCACGTCGCACTCTTCGGCGATCCGCCACGCGGTTTCCAGCAGATCGCTGCGACCGCGAGCCAGCATTTGCATCTCCAGCGGCGACTTCAGGGTGGCTTCGTAGTTGGTGGCGTCGCGCGCGTGCGCCGACAGCGGCTTCAGCTTGCGCATTGCGTCCAGCACATCGGGCAGGAACGCATCGGCCGGCGTGGCCGACCGCGCCGCGTTGGTCAGCACGGCTTTGCACTTCAGGTCGTCGGCCAGCCGCACGGCAGACTGCATCGCGATCGCCGATCCCGGCTCCAGTAGATTGCGAGTCTCGACCACCAAGCGGCGGCCAAACGCCTCTTGCCATCGGCGGCCGGCGCGGGACGCATCGTCGTGTCGGCGCTGCGCCAGCAGCATCCCCGCATCGCTTTCGGGACCCAGCAGCAGGAACAACCCGCCGGATCGATCCAGCACGTCGGCGACGGTCGCGCACGGGTCGCCGCGGTCGCCCCGATGATGAGCGGTCGTCAGCAGCCGGCAGAGATTCGTATAGCCGTCGTCGTCGCGCGCCAGCAACGTCACGACGAACCGAGCCCCCGTTTCCGCAGCGACGGTCAGGCGCGTTCCGTAGATGGGCTTCACGCCGTAGTGCGCGCAGGCTTGCGCGAAGCGCACCGCGCCGTACAGCCCGTTCGTGTCGGTCAGCGCGACCGCGCTCATGCCCAGCGCCGCGGTGCGCGCCGCCAATTCCTCGGGCCGGATCGCGCCCTCCCGCAGCGAGTACACCGATCGCACCGACAGGTGCGCGAACTTTGGCTGGTTCATCGCCTTCGGCCGGGCATCGAAGTCAATCCCAGACTCGGAACAGGCTCCAGGTGCCTTTCCGCAGGTCCCGGCACAGGTCGTACGTTCCCGCGGGAACGTGGCGCGACGCGCGGCCGGAAGGATGACGCGCTTTGGATTGCAGCCGCCGCGCGGAGCGCGTTCCCGCGGGCACGTCTGGGCCCGATGCATCACGCGTTCCCGCGGGAACGTGGTGACCCGATCCATTCGGCGGCTCCGGTGTCGCGTCCACGCGCCAGATCTCACGCGAGTCCCCCCGCGCCCACGGCTGCGCCGAGAAGCCCTTCCCGGCTCTGCCCTCAGCCGGAAGCGGCGCGAATGGGGCAGGCGAGGCCGAGTCGGCTTCCCACCACCCCCCGGCTTCCCGCCATCGCGACAGGACCGCCTGAACGCGGTAGCGCCGGCCGCGCCACCAAAACGCTTGAAGACTTCCATCCGGAGCCTCGACGTCCGCAGGCTCCTCGTATCGTTTCGACATCGTCCCCAGGCCTCCCACAGCAGGCCACCCAGCGCCCCGGAGCCGGTCGGCTCCCGTTCCAAAAACCGTTCCAAAAACCGTTCCAAAAACCGTTCGAGCATGCGCCAGAACGAATGTTCGAGAGAACCCCTACCGTACGCCTGTTCGACAGCCCGCGTCAAGCCCCCGCCCAAGCGAAAGCGAGACGAAATCGGTCCCGGTAGGATGCGCCGCGATGTCTCCCCTGGATCGACGCGACTTCTTGATGGCCGGTGGCTCGACGCTGCTGGGTCTGGCGGTCGCGGCGTGCTCGAAGGGCGAGACGGGCGACAAGAAGGTCCCGCCGGACAAGGGCACGATCGCGGATCTCACCAAGGGCAAGGCGCAAGGTCTTCAGATCGCCGCCGTGCAGCCGAACCTGGTTCGCGACAACGACCGGCTGTCGATCGCGCTGCTGACGGCCGACGGCGCGAAGCCGTTCCAGGGTGGAACCGCCAGCGCGTGGCTGGCGACATCACGCACCACGCCGGCCACCGGCCCGATTGCCCTGACCTATCATGGCGAAGGATTCGACCGCGGGACCTACATCGGCCGCGCGTCGTTCCCGACCGAGGGTTCATGGCTGCTCTACGTCGAGGCGAAGCCGGAGGGTGCGCCCAAAATGCTGACCGGCGGGACGACGCTTCAGGTCACCAGCAAGGGTCCGGGCCAGCCCGGCAAACCGCCGCAGCCGGTCCCCGGAGAGAAGGCCGTGTCGGTCGCGACGCCCACAACGGCAGCCGGGCTGGGCGTGGAACCGATCTGCACGCGCAAGCCGCCGTGCTCGATGCATCAGGTGTCGCTGGACAAGGCGCTGAAGGCCGGCAAGCCGACGGTGCTTTTGATCGGGACGCCGGCCTTCTGCCAGACGCGCTTCTGCGGCCCGGTCACCGACGCGATGATGAAGGTGAAGGCCGGTTTCCTTGGCTCGAAAGCATCCTTCGTGCACATCGAGCTGTTCGCCGACAACAAGGAAGCGCCGGCCAGGCAGATCCTTGCCCCTGCCGCGCAAGCGTGGCGCATCGAAGCTGAGCCGGTGATCTACTACATCAAGGCCGACGGGACGATCGCCGACTGGGCGATCGGCCCGTCCGACCCTGCCGAGATCGCGCAGATCACGCGCTCGCTGTTTTCCTAGCGTCGCGCCGCCGCAGCAGCGAAACCGCCGCGGTACCCAAACCGGCCACGATCAGCCACCAGACCCATGTTCCGGCCGGCATGTCCGGGGTGAGGTCCACCGGCTGGATGCCGCCGCTCAGCGCCGCGATGTCGTAGGTGATCGACGGAGCCACAGATCGCATCTCAAGCGCCGTGAACCACATGCGCTCGGGAACCCACGACGTTCCGGTGTCCGATCGCAGATCGCTGATCAGATTCGCACTGGCCCAGTCGTCCGCAACGATGCTGACGCCTTTCATCGTGGACAACGCCGGGGTGATGATCGGGCGCTCCGGGGTCAGCATGAACAGATGCGCGTTGACGATCTCGGTGCCTTGCTTGCCGAGCGACAGGATGCGCAGCGGGATCCACGGTCCCGGCAGGGGGATCTCGAAGTCGATCACGACGCCCTGGCCCTCGACGAAGCGCTTGGCGGCTTCCTTCTTTTCGAACTTGGCCAGCGCGAAGATGTTCGCCGGATACGACGCCAGCAGATCGTCGGTGTCGGCCGTCATGTCGAAGCCGTGCTCACGCGCCCATGCCGCGACATCACGGCCGCCGCCCTTCACGACTTTGATGTCCAGCGAGTCGATCTTGACGGCCTTGACGACCACAACGGACCCGAGGGCCTCCGCCGAGCTTCCACCCGCCGTTGCGAACTGAAGCTCCGGCTGCGGGAAGGCTTCGCGCTCCAGCCGCTCCAGCGTCCAGTCGCCGCCTTTGCGGATCTCGGTGGGAATGGCCGGTAGCGGAATGATGTAGCCGAACGAGTCGGCCGTGCCGGCAAACTCGAAGCCGGTGATGTAGTGCTCGACCCCATCCACCCAGGCGGCCAGGGTTGTGGCCTTGCGCAGAACCTCGGCATGCTTGCCGGCGATCAGCCCCCCGCACGCCCATGAAGCCGCGGGCAGCGCGACAATCATCGATACCGTAAGAGCGGCAACCGCAAGCATGCGTCGCATGACGATCCCTCCTGTCGAAGCCCCTGTGGGGGTCTGCTTATCGACCCTTAGACGCCCGGCCGAAGGACGGGGTTCCCCTCGTTTCGGAAGAAGGGCTAGAAGAAGCCCGATGGATCGGCCCCGTGGGCCAGCACCCGCACGCCCAGACTGCGGGCAGCGGCGATCCGTTCGGTATTGACGTGGAAGGCGAAGCCGGCGATCGCTGCGTTCGGGTGAGCTTCCCGAAACGCAGCAACCAGGTCAAGCGCGCCGTCGGTATCCAGGTCCACGATCAGCAGATCCGTGGGATGGCCGGGGACATCGGGCACCGCCGAGAGCCCTTGCACCGCATGGCCGGCAGCCTGTCCGGCAGCTTCGATCCGAACACGCGCCATCAGGTCTTCGGCGACAACCAGCACACGCATCCGCGTAAGGCTATCCGGCGGCGCCTGCCGGACGATCTCACGGGAGACCTTGGATGAGCCAGAAGCCCGGCCAAAACCGACTCTGCCGAGATCACGCAGATCACGCGCTCGCTGTTTTCCTAGCGTCGCGACGCCGGAGCAGCGAAACCGCCGCCGTGCCCAAGCCGGCCACGATCAGCCACCAGACCCATGTACCGGCCGGCATGTCCGGACTCAGATCCACCGGCTGAATGCCGCCGCTGAGCGCCGCGATGTCGTAGGTGATCGATGGAGCCACCGATCGCATCTCAAGCGCCGTGAACCACATGCGCTCGGGAACCCACGACGTTCCGGTGTCGGATCGCAGATCGCTGATCAGGCTTGGGCTGGCCCAGTCGTCCGCCACGATGCTGACGCCTTTCATCGTGGACAGCGCCGGGGTGATCATCGGGCGCTCCGGGGTGAGCATGAACAGATGTGCGTTGACGATCTCGGTGCCTTGCTTGCCGAGCGACAGGATGCGCAGTGGGATCCACGGTCCCGGCATGGGGATCTCGAAGTCGATCACGACGCCCTGGCCCTCGACGAAACGCTTGGCAGCTTCCTTCTTTTCGAACTTGGCCAGCGCGAAGATGTTCGCGGGATACGACGCGAGGAGATCGTCGGTATCGGTCGTCATGTCGAAGCCGTGCTGACGTGCCCATGCCGCGACGTCACGGCCGCCACCCTTGACGACCTTGATGTCCAACGAGTCGATCTTGACGGCCTTGACGACCACGACGGATTTCAGCGCAGTCGAGGCATCGGCGGACTCGAGAAAAACTCCAGCACGCACCGGCTCCGGGAAGGCTTCACGCTCCAGCCGCTCCAGCGTCCAGTCCCCGCCTTTGCGGATCTCAGTGGGGATGGCCGGCAGCGGGATGATGTAGCCGAACGAGTCGGCGGTGCCGGCGAACTCGAAACCGGTGATGTAGTGCTCGACCCCATCCACCCAGGCGGCCAGGGTCGTGGCCTTGCGCAGGACCTCGGCGTGCTTGCCGGCGACCAATCCTCCGCACGCCCATGAAGCCGCGGGCAGAGCCACGATCATCGATACCGTAAGAGCGGCAACCGCAAGCATG
>JBKKBA010000103.1:0-2988 GCA_046714275.1 Actinomycetota bacterium | reverse complement strand
GATCGGCGACTGGTCGGCCGCACCGTGGAAGGGCTGGTGGGTCTACTGGGTCGGCCCGATCGCCGGCGGCATCGTTGCGGCGGCGCTGTACGACGGGGTCATCCTTCGCCGCAAGGAGCCCGTCGTCGTGGCAGACACCGGTGACGTGGAAGAGGTGCACGGCATGGGCGCGCACGGCGAAGACGAGCACGTCATCGACTAGCGCGACAGCTTCGTCAGTCGAAGGGGCGCGGAAGTCATCCGCGCCCCTTTCGCATCCCGGCGGTAGAGTTCGCTTTGATGAAGCGTTTCGTCGGGATGGGGTGCGCGGCGCTCCTGCTTGCCACCACGATCACCGGCTGCTCGGCGATCGACGAGCCCGCGGGCGGCGCGTTGCGGGATGGGCAGCCGGTGATCGCGTTCACCGACTGCGACGGGTTTAGCCCCGTCGTCAAGCTGACCGTCTACGAAACCACCGAAGACGAGGACTTTTACTATCCGGACTACGCCCACGCCGTCCGGGAAGTGTCCCTGGTCCAGGGATCTGTAGGGTCACCGATCGTTCCCATCCAGCAGTCGGGCGGCGGGTATACCGTGACCGTGTCCGAGCTGCTGCCCGAGCTGCGTCCGCAAGCCACCTACTACGTCGAAAGCGTCGGGGCGGACGGCACCGTGCTGGAGGGTCCCTACTTCAAGCCGATCGACCTGCGCGAGGGTCGCGTCTACAGCGAGTTCTTCGAGGAGTACCAGCCCATCTCGGAATGGGTCGGCTTTTGCCCCGGCGACTTGGCGATCATCGGCTTTGTGATCCTCGGCATCTTCGGCGCCGGCACGCTGGCCTCGCTGGTGGTCATCGTCCGCGACGTGCGCCGCCGCCGCCGTCAGCACCGCGCCGCTCGCGCCGCCAGAACCCTGTGATCAACGACACGCGGGCCGGCTGATTCGCCGGCCCGCGTGTCGATACCGTGGTTCGTTTACGTCCAGGTGACCTTCATGTTGCGGCTGAAGTTCCACAGGTGATCGGAATCCTGCGTGTAGTACACAATGCGGAACAGCAGCAACCCTGCCGATGTCTTCGTGTACGAGAACGAGTACCGCGAGCTGGAGTTCAGCGTCACGGTGCGCACGAACTTCCACGTGCCGCTCGGCCCGTCCAGCCGCTGCAGCGTGACCTTCTTGCCGGCGTGACCGGGAATGACCTGCCCAGACAGCGTTGCGGATCGGTTGCGCGGCAGCGATGTCGGCGACACGTTGAAGATGACACCCGGCCGGATGCCCACCCGTACCAGCGGTGAAGCCGAAGGAAGGCGATCTCCGTCGCCTGCATAGGTGACCTGATAGTCGGCGATCGCCGATGGGTTGCCGGTGTCGCGGAACGAGAACGCTCCGCTAGAGGTGGTCGTCGGCGTGCCGATCAGCGAGAAGGTCGACGATCCGACGTAGCGTCGCTTCACCAGGACCGTCTGATCGGCCAGACCGGTGCCGCCGCCGCTTTCGATCAACGTCCCCGAAATCAGCGGCTTCGTCCCATAGACCCCAACATTCGGGGAAGCAACTACGCCGATGATCGCCGTCGCCACCTGACCCCACCGAACCACGATCACATCGGTGGTATCGGACTCTTCGTTGTTGCCGGGTACGTCCGGCGTTCCCGCAGGCTCGTTCGGCGTCGGGCCGGCATCGGGGCCTTCAGCCGTGTCGGCCACCGTTCCGTTCACCCACGCGCGCACCGTTGTGGTGCCTGCCGTGTTGCTGGTGAATGTCGTGGACGAGCCAAGGGCGCCGGGCGCTCCCGTCAGCGTGCATGACCCGTTCGTGCCGGTGGTGCAGGTACGGTCGGGCGTTGCCGGCGAGTCGCCGGGGGTTGGATCCGGATCGCCGGGACCGATGATCTCGAAGTTGACCAGTTGCGCGTTCATCGGGTTGCCGTTCTCGTCCTTGACGTTTGCCGTCAGCGCGTACTCCGTGCCCTCGGCGACGTTCCCGCCGGAAGCCGTTTCGGGCGTCACCTCCAGCGACGACGCGACCGAAACCCCACCGCTCCAGATCACCTGGCCGCGGTCGGTCAGCGCGGTGCCGCCGTCGGTCCCGGGCGCGTCGGGCTCGGTCGCGCACTTGCCGCCGTCGCCCTCCGGGCCGGTGGGCGCATAAAGATCGGCGGGGTTCGCATCATGCCAGGCGCAGAACTTATCGGTGCCGTTGTTGCCGTTGCTGGTGTAGGTGACCGTGCAGGTCCCATCGCCGGCCGACACACAACCCTTGGTCGCCGTGGTACCGGTGTCCCGATTCGGCCCGCCCACGATGTAGAGGTCGATCTCTACGCCGGCCAGCCCGCCGCCGAACTGATCCAGCGCCCGGATCTGGACGCCGTGCGTCACTTGCGCCGGCAGGGTGCGCGCATCATCTTCGTTGACGATGTCGATCGTCGCCAGCGCGCGGGCTTGCCAGGTGATCTGCGTGACGTCGGTGACGTCGTTGGCTTCTTCTTCGGCGACCGGCTCGCTGCAGTCGGCCCCGTTCGACGCGCTGGCGTTATCCACGCCATCGTCGTTTTCGGTGTCGATCCAGAAGCAAACCAGCGCGACCCCGGCCGACAGCGTGCCGGCCGTATTGGGAACGGTGATCGTGCAGGTGCCGTTGGCGATCGTGGTGCAGGTGAAGTCGGGCGGCCCGACCTTGCCCGCGTCGGCGTCGTTCGGACCCGAGATCGTCTCGACATCGACAACGACGTTCGGAACCGGGCTTCCCGACAGCGTCACCTTGCAGGTGTAGGTCTCATTGGTGGCGGCCTGATCGCCGGTGGTCGGGTTGGTCGCCGTGTCGTCGCCGCCGGTATCGGCCGGCAGTTCGTCGTCACAGTCTAAGACGCCGGCGCCGCCGCCGCCGCCGCTCCCCGTCACGACATTGAGGACCACGTCTGTGATGTCGGGCTCGATCACACCACCCGGGAACAGCAGCTCGTTGGCTCCTTCTGCCGAGTCGGCTTCGGGCGCGGGGTCGGTGCCGGTG
>JBKKBA010000102.1:0-8623 GCA_046714275.1 Actinomycetota bacterium | reverse complement strand
GGTGAATACTCGTCACGCCTTCTGAGGAGCGTCGATCCGGATCGTTCGGCTGCCGTTGCGGCCCCGGCCGGTCCCCGCGCCCTTCACATCCTTCACGTCCTTCCCCGAAGGACGGAACGCAGCCGTCGCGGGGCGGACGCCGTCCAGCACCGCCTTCAATTCCGGACCGCTCAGCGTTTCCCGCTCCAGCAAGGTGGCAACGATCGTGGCGACCGCTCCCTGGTTCGCGCGCAGGATCGCCGTCGCCGTCGCCTCGGCCTCCTCCAGAATGAAACGAACCTCTCGATCCACCGACTCCAGGGTGGCCGGCGAAACCTCCTGCATCTTGGTGAAGTCGCGCCCCAGGAACACCTCGCCCGATTTCTGCCCGACGGCGACTCGACCCAGCGACTGGCCCATGCCGAACGTGGCGACCATCGCTCGAGCCAAAGACGTGGCCGTTCGCAGGTCGCCCTCCGATCCCGTCGTCAGCTCACCCAGCGTCATCTGCTCGATCGCGACGCCGCCCATCGTCGTGACCAACTGGCGCTGCAAGTCCGACCGCGTCAGCACCAACCGGTCGCTGATCTGATACGTCGTCGTGTGCCCCAAGGAACGCCCGCGTGCCACGATCGAAAGCTTCTGCACGCCGGTCTGCATCCCCGCACCGGCAGCGACTATGGCATGGCCGGCCTCGTGGTAGGCAACCAGCTTCTTCTCGTCGGCGGTCAGCACGTGGCTGCGCCGTTCGGGTCCCGCGATGACGCGGTCAACGGCCTCTTCCAGGTCCTGCATCTCGATCGTGCGCCGTCCTCCGCGGACGGCCAGCAGGGCCGCCTCGTTGACCAGGCTTGCGATGTCGGCGCCGGTGAAGCCCGGCGTTTGCCGAGCGACCGACAGCACGTCCACACCGTCGTCAACCGGCTTGCGCTTCAGGTACAGGTTCAGAATCTCGACGCGACCGTCCACGTCGGGCGCGTCCACCACGACCTGCCGGTCGAATCGCCCGGGACGCATCAGCGCGGGATCCAGGATGTCCGGCCGGTTCGTCGCCCCCAGCACACAGATCCCGGCCGACACGCTGAAACCGTCCATCTCGACCAGCAACGAGTTGAGCGTCTGCTCGCGCTCGTCGTTGCCCTGCCCCATGCCGGCGCCGCGTTGCCGTCCGGCGGCGTCCAGCTCGTCGATGAAGATGATTGCGGGGGCGGCCTCGCGCGCCTGCCGGAAGAGGTCGCGGACTCGGGCCGCCCCCACGCCGACCAATGACTCCACGAAATCGGATCCGGCCAGCGAGAAGAACGGCACGCCGGCCTCGCCGGCGACGGCGCGCGCCAGCAGCGTCTTGCCGGTTCCCGGCGGTCCGGCCAGCAGCACACCCTTCGGCGCCATCGCACCCATCTGAGCGAACCGTTCCGGAGCCTTCAGATAGTCCACGACCTCTTGCAGCTCGATCGTCGCTTCGCGCGCTCCGGCGACATCGGCAAACGTCAAAGGCTTGTCGCCGGTCCCCCGTCCCCCGGCGAACTTCGAAAATGCCTGGAAGTCGGACGCGCCGCCCTTCCCGGAGATCACCATGAAGACCAATCCGAACAGCGCGGCCAGGATGATCATCGGGAACAGGAACTGCGCCAGGAAGCGCAAGCGCGCCTTCCCCGACTGCTGGTCCACGCGAACCGCGACGTCGTTCTTGGTCAGCGTGTCGATCAGATCGGCGGTCTGCGCGTCGGACTTCGGATACTGCGCGAACGCCGAGGATCCGTTGGAAAGCCGGAAGATGGCGCGCGCGTCTTCGTCGTAGAACACGGCCCTTTCAATGCTTCCCTGCGTCGTGCGGAAGCGCACCACGTCCAGGGTCAGCTCCGTTCCCGACGAGACCGGCTGCATCTTGCCCAGCACGGCGAAATACGCGATGAACAGAACGATCAGGATGACCGAAAGCGCCACGACGATACGGCCGAGCGACATGATGCGCGCGGGAATCGACCTCACGGCAGCCTTCGCCGCGCGCAGCCGAGCGGCAACGGAGCGTTTCTTGGACGGCACTGATGAACTCCCTTCGTTGATCGGATCTATCGGATTCGCATTCGAGCGTGAGCAACGGCGCGAGAAGCCGCGGCGGTACCAAAAGCGGTGGCCGTGCGGGTGCGGGGCCGGGGGCGCCGGCCCAGCGCGATCGTCGCGGCGGCGACCGCCAGCCCGACGGCCCCACCCGTCAGCGGTGACGGTGCGCCGCCCCGTGTGGCGATGGGTAGCGCCGTCATCTCCGAGCTTTCGGTAGCAGCTTCGCGCTCTTCCTTCCGGGCCGCGCCACCTCCGGGCGGCGCCGGAGCCGGCTGCACCGGCGGGGGCGCAAGCGCCGGGATCGCGGCGATCTCAAACGTCTTGGGCTTCAACAGCGGCGTGCCCGGCTTTTCGCGTGGGGGCACGGCTTGCGGCTCGGGCGCCTGCGCAATCACCGGCACGACCGGAACGACGACAGGATCGGGGAACGACCGAGGGTTACACGGACCGCTTCCTCCGCCTACCGCGACCGGAACTTGCGTCGCGACGCTTCCCGACTGCAGCACGACCGACGTGCGGCCCGGCTGGAACGCGCACATCAGTCCGCTTTGCTCGTCCCGCGCCAGCCGTCCCTGCGCGTCGCGATACGGCACGCCGGGACGGACCGGATCCTCCCGAACGAACGCGCAGATGCGATCGTCGGCGCAGAAGAAGCGATGATCGGGAGCCAGGACATCGGCCGGCATGCAGCCCTCCTGCTGAAGCAGGCCCGAACAACGCGCCGGCATCGGGAATCGAAGGTACTGCGCGCGCGTCTGCGCGGGGTCGCCCCCGGCGCCGTTCAGATGCCCGCCGCCCGTGTCGGGCAGCCGGCCCAGCCCGCCCATGCGCAAGGTTCCGCCGGCGCCGATGGCTCGGCCCTGCGGTGCCCGCAGCACCAGCGATTCGATCACGGGAATCGCCTTTACCGACGGCGCGCCGCCGCCTTGCACCGGCACGCTCACCAGGTGCCAGGCGTGGTATCCGCCGCGCTCGGGCGCCCAGCCGGCTCCCAGCGCGCTGCCCGAGGATCCGGCCATCCACACCGGGAACGCGCCCGGCGCTCCGGCAGCCGGCGCAGGCAGCGATCGGTTGACGCGATCGTGCGACGACAGCACCGCGGCGGTGCCGCCGGTCGTCAGCGTGGTCGTCAAGGTCGCCGCTTCGGCCGCCTGGCTGAACGGCGATATCAGCGGCTGATGCATGACGACGATCGCCGGCACCTTCGCCGTCTGAGCCGACGCCAGCACCGCACGAAGCCACGACGTCTGATCGCCGGGCGGATTCTGCGCCGCAGGCACAAACGGCGTGCGCGACGTGTCCAAGAAGATCATGCGAAGGACCGGGCGGCCCTCCGGCGCGTAGTCAAACGCGTAATGGGTTCGAGCCAGACCATCGGCGGTCTGCGTCTCGCCGGGAGCTGCGACCGGCGCCACACCCAGGGGCGCGCGACCGTGCCCCCACGGCGCGGGGCGGTCGGCGAACGCTTTCAGGAAGTAGCCGTTTGATGCCAGCGCGCCGCCGTCGGAACCCACGCCGCCGAACAAATCCTTGTCCCCCAGCGCGGCGTAGAACGGCACCGGGAGCGCGTCGATCAGGCCGCGCATCGGCTCGGCCTCTTCCGGAATGCCAAGGCGTCGCATGTCGCCGCCGTAGGCGATGAAGCGCACGGTGCCGCGACCGGCGACCTGCTCGACGTCGGCCAGCGCGCGCGCCAGCACCTCGTCGGCGCGGGTGCCCGATCCCATCGATGCCGAGCACAGCCCGTCGGTGCACGCCGAATCGCCCAGGAACGCAAACGATGTCGAGCCAGGCGCGCCGCGCACCGGCAGGCGGTGAAGACCCGGCGGCGCCTCGGGCCGTCCGTCCAGCGACAGCCGCCAGATCGAGCCTGAGGGCTGCGATCCGAAGTGCCCGTCGTCGTCGGTCAGGTCGGCCGGGAATCCGCCGGCGGCAAACCCCTTGCCGTGGGGACCGACGGCGATGTCGTAGACCGCGTCGCGGCGGACCGGCGCGTCCTGCTCGGGGCCGGTCGCGGCGACTCGCTGTTCGCCGGCGCTCCGCCATCCGTTGCGGTCCCCGGTAAACAGCCATCCTTGTGGCTCGATCACACCGGGTCCGGCGATCTTCTGACCAGAAGATCCGATTGCGGCCAGCAAGCGCACGGCCCCGCCACCGCGCGACGCCACGGCTTCCAGCGTGTGGATGGATCCCGACAGAATCGGCATCGCCGACCGGACGAACCGTCCGCCGGCCGGCCGGTCCAGCAGCAAGCTCAGCGCCCCGCCGGCGAACGCGCGGCCGTCGGGAAGCCCGGCCAGCGACAGCAGATTCGGCGCCTGGCCTTCCTGCCCCGTCTTAAACGTTTCCGGCGCTTGCCGGTCGATTGTCCAGCCCCGGCCGGCGTTCACCAGAATCGTCGTCTTGTCGCCGACCGCGATCGCGTCGGAAGCGGCGAAGTCCACCGCGTTCAGACGCGCGGTGGTGATCTTCCCGCTGGACGGATCCTTGCTCCAGCGGCTGCCGTCGTAGCGCAGAATCGTTCCCTTGTTGCCGACGGCGTATCCCGATGAAGGTCCCCGAAACGCGATCGACTGCAAGGCGCTCTTCGTCAGCCGGCCGGATGCGGGATCGGCCGCCCACGCGCGGCCGTCGTAGCGCAGGATCGTGCCGGCCTCGCCGACCGCGAAGGCCAGATTCTTCGACGGCCACGCGACGTCGTGCAGCGCAACCTCCGACGGCGAGCGCATCAGATCGAAGCCGACGCCCGGCTCCAGGCGCGCGATCGTGCCGGCGCCGCCGACGGCCAGCGCGGCCGCTGTGCCGGTGGGATCAAGCGCGACGGCTTCCATAGCTTCGCGCGATGGGTACGGCCACCGCCGCAGCACGCTCTTCGGCGGCGGGCCGGTGGTCCAGTGGCCGATCGTGGTCGAGGTCGATGCGGCGAACCCATCGCCGGTTCGGTTCCCGTACGAGGTGACCCAACCCTCGGTAGAAGAGTGGAACGCGACCGACGACACGATCCCGGCGACGTTCGGCTCGCGCACCCAACGTGTCCCGTTGAACCGGAACAATCCGTAGCCTCCGGCGAAGACGGTACCCCCGGGCAGCGCGGCAAGCCCGGGCAGCGTCCCGGTCGCCAGCGGGAAGGTCTGGTCGCACAGATTCACCGTGCTGGTCACACCCGACGATGAAAGCTGATAGATCGGCGGGCAGTACGAACGGAAGGTCACGTCCCGCGCAATGCGAAGAGCAAACGGTCGCGCCTGGTCGGACCCGGGGCCGCGCTGGGTGACGTAGCGCTGGCCGTCCACGGGCTGGATCGAGCCGGTTACCCACACGACACCGCCGGATTCGGCGACGGCGCTGCCCGAGGCGTACTGGTTCACCGTCGGAGTCCCTCCCGAGCCGGAGTGCGCGGAGGGAGCGGTGTCGAACAGCGTCTTGCCGGTGAGCTGTCGCGCCCATCCCTGCGCGGTTCGGCGATACAGCTTCAGCTCGCGCGATCCGCGCGCGACGGCCCACGCGTTGTCGCGATCGACGGCGGCGACCGACACGACGTCCCCAAGCAGCTCGGCTCCGGCGCGCACGCCGGCAGCGTTGTCCACCGTCCAGCGCCCCCCCGTCAATCGCAGGAACGTCGGTCCGGGGCCGACGGCCCACCCATACACGCCGGACGCGTCCTGTTTCAGGCTGATGCCGGCCAGGTCTACGGTCGCCACGCTGTAGGCCTGCGGATGCACGATCCACGGGCCTTTCGTCTTCTTGTGAAAGATCAATCCCGACCCGCCGACGCCCCACCCCTCGCCGTTCGGAGCAAGGGCGAACGCGGAGATGCCGGGGTTCATGGGACGGCCCACTTCGTTCAACAACGGCTGCTCGATGCGCCAGCCGGTTGACCGCGTGTAGCGCAAGAAGACTCCCTGGCCCTGCTGCTCCGTTTGGGCGTACCCCTCCCGGCGCGCGTGCGTGTGGCCGAACGCCCAGGCCTCTTGCTCTTTCGATCCGGGCAAGATCGCGACCTTGGCGATACGCGCCGGAGCCACGATCGGGTCCATGCGCGGTCCGGTTCGCCGCCCGTTGTTGCGGCCGACCGCCGTGTCGGGCGCGCGGATCGCGGATCCGGCGCCGGCATCAAGCGTTGCGGAGCCGGCGGCAATCAAAGCCGCAAGCGCCGCCACAATCCGGCGACCGGCCCGTGCGTGGTTACGACAGGGCCGGGAGATCGCTCTCCCGGCCCTGCTGGTTCTGCGCATTCGCATCGGTTGTCGTTGTCTTTCCCGAAGCGACGGCTAGATCTGGTCGGTGATGGTGGCGACGCCCAATTGAGCAACCAGCCGCATCGAATCGGGCAGGCGCCCGTACCCCTTGCCGTTCAGCTTCTGCTGGGTATCGGAGTCCAGCGCGATCGACAGGTAGTCGACCAGCGTCCGCGCCTTCGCCGCCGTGAACGCCGTCCCGAACGCACTCCGCAAGTTGTTGTAGACCAGCCCATAGGTGAACGTGCAGATCGGGTAACCCATCGGATTCGGCGTGTCGGTGATCGAAACCAGGTCCCAGCCCGGGCTCAGCGTGCTGAGCGGGTGCGTCGCTCCGGTCGCGGCCTCGTCGCAGTTCGCCGCGGCGCCCTGGTCGGGTGCCAGGAACTGCAGGTGCGGTCCGTCGACCTTGCCCCACTTCAGCAACTTGTTCCTAGCCGTCGAAAGCTCAACATAGCCGACCGCGCCGGCGTTGTTGTTGATCTGGTCGGCGACGCCGCCGTTGCCGTTGCCGCGCAGCGGCGGGTTCGTGCCCAGGTCCTGGGCCGGCCAGGCGGTGTTGAGCTGGTTCTGCTTGTAGACGTTGAACTGCGGGTTGCGCTTGGAAAGGAAGTCCTTGAACGCGTACGTCGTGCCCGATCCGTCCTGACGCACCACCAGCTTGATCGCCTTGTTGCACGATGACAGCGCCGGGTTGTCCTGCACCAGCAACGGATCGTTCCATCGCGTGATCAGGCCGGTGTACATCGCGCCCAGGACCGGCGAGCGGAAGTTGAGCTGCGGCACGGAGCAGAGCGTGGCCA
Source organism: Actinomycetota bacterium (assembly GCA_046714275.1). GTDB lineage: Bacteria > Actinomycetota > AC-67 > AC-67 > AC-67 > JBKKBA01. Next base: position 1,539 of record JBKKBA010000102.1, on the reverse strand, counting down.
GGTTGTAGGACACCGTGATGGAGCCCAGAGCCATCGGGATGGTGTGAAGAGGCGACACGCGGTTCTTCTGGGGCGTGAACTCACAGGTGCCGTTCGCCGGGGCGGTGAAGCCCAGGTCAAGCGTCCCGCACAGCAGCTCATCGGTGGACAGCGGTTCGTCGGACATGCCGAAGTCGTGCGTGTGCTCGATGGTGGCGAACTTGCCGGCGCCGGATCCGGTCGAGGTGTAGGTCACCGCTCCCTTGCCGCAGTCGGCAACGTACTCCGGGATGAAGACCGTCTGATGGGCGTTGTTGGCGAACGATGCGCCGGTGCCGGCGATCGCGGCCCCGGACGAACAGAATTTGCCGGTCATCAGCGGCGTGCCCACCGGACTGTCGGGCGTCTCCGCCTTCGCGAGTGACCCGAAGGCGAGAGGAAGGGTGAGCGCTCCGGCTAGGAGCGCGCGAACAAAGTTCTTACGCATTGGTGTGGACCTCCTAAAGATCGAATGAATGAAACGAGCAACAAGCGCGGTGCCGGCTCAAGCCCCTGGCGTTTCCCCCCTCCGCTCCGGCAGGCTGCACTTCAAACTTCACGTGCCAGAAGGTAGCGAGGCCTTATGACCAGAATGTGGACGCAGCGCGAACGCGCGCGCAAAGCATTCGAAACGTTTTCCACGCAAACCACGCAACGCGTCCGTGCTTTTGTTTCCGCTGTGTTCATGAACTGTTCACGCAGACTTGGTGGCACTCTGTGGCACTCGCTCGATCTTTTCGGTTACCGTCTTTTTTGATGACTCAGGTCTTGTTCGTGTGCGTTCACAACGCCGGGCGGAGTCAGATGGCCGCCGCGCTGCTGGCGCGCCACGGAGGGCCGGGCGTCACGGTGCGCTCAGCCGGCAGCATTCCCGCTTCGCAGATCCATCCCGTCGTGCGCGAGGCGATGGCCGAGATCGGGATCGATCTGGGTTCTGCCGGCCCTCGGGCGCTCAGCGATGACGATGTCCGAGCGTCCGATGTCGTCGTGACGATGGGATGCGGAGACGCGTGCCCCGTCTTTCCCGGCAAGCGCTACCTGGACTGGGATCTGCCGGACCCCGCCGGCAAGGACCTTTCAGCGGTTCGTCTCATCCGCGGTCAGATCGAGGAGCGCGTCAAGCAGCTCGTCCAAGAGTTGGACGACCGCGCGGGTGGCTCCTAGGCCGTCCACGGATCGCAACCGCCGCTTTTGAGCCCGGCCACAGATCGTGACCACGCCGCGCCACCGACCGTTTTCGACAGGTGGCGGCCGTTCGAGGCAAACCCCCTGTTCATGACTCGACAATCGATCGTTGGCGACCTCCCTGTTGGAGACTCCATCCTGCTCGACGGCGGCCGAGTGAGTATTCGATGGCCGATCACCGAGGATCAGAAAGGTAAGCGATCCGGCGGTGAAGCACCGCGACCACTCGTACCGTCTTTCCCGAGTCGCGTACCTGGTAGATCAATCGGTAAGACCCGATTCGAAGCGACCAGAGTACCTGGAACCTGTCTATTATAAACATATCCGAGCCCACGA
>JBKKBA010000101.1:0-3531 GCA_046714275.1 Actinomycetota bacterium | reverse complement strand
ATGCCGAGGTGACGAGGCTGGCGGGCGAGCGTGATGTCGCCGCGGCCCAGGCTGCCGCCCTCACGTCGAACAACGACGTGACGAGCGCCCTCAGGGACGTGCGCGCCGCCGAAAGATCGCTAGACAGCGCGAATGCCACTCTGAGTGTGCGCGTCAGTCAGGCTGATCTAGTGGCATCCGACCTCGCCTTTGCCAGGTTGCAAGCCGGCGTTCAGATACCCGCAGACGAATTCATCTTCGTTCTGAGCGCTCCGGTCCGCGTGGCGGAAGCCGTGGCCCGCGGCGATTCGGCGGGCGGCCCGTTGGTCACCGTCACCAACGCCACCGTGGCGATCGATGGTTCGCTGCGGCTCGAGGAAGCCCCCCTGGTCGAACCGGGCATGACCGTGCAAATCGATGAAGCAGCTCTTGGCATCAATGCAACGGGAATTATCAGCCGTGTAGCCGAGGCTCCCGGTACGAACGGCGTGGATGGCTTCCACGTGTACTTCGAAGTACTCGTCGATGCCTCGCCCGCATCGCTCGTTGGCGCATCCGTTCGCATGACTGTGCCGGTCGAATCGACAGGCGGCAGTGTGCTGGCGGTTCCCGTAAACGCGTTGACCCTCTCTGCCGACGGGTCCTCCCGCGTCCAGCGCGATAACAACGGCACGCTCGAATACGTGACTGTCGAATCCGGCTTGTCAGCGGAAGGGTTCGTCGCCGTAAAGCCGATCGACAACAATCTTAAGGCCGGCGACCTCGTCGTCGTCGGGTTCGATCAGCAAGGCGCAACCCCCCGGTGACCAACGGCACCCTTCGGCGTCCGATCATCGAGCTGAGCGGGATCGGCCGCCGGTTCGGCACCGATCCACCGCTCGATGCGCTCGCAGGCGTCGACCTCGATGTCCGTCAAGGCGAGTGGCTGGCGGTTGCGGGACCGTCTGGCTCAGGTAAGTCAACACTGTTGAACATTCTGGGGCTTTTGGACATGCAGACTTCTGGTACCTACCGCCTGGATGGTGTGGACGTCGCCGGTCTTCTCGACTCGCAACGGGCGGGGCTTCGTAGCCGCGCCATCGGCTTCGTCTTCCAATCCTTCCATCTAATCGCACACCGCACCGTCCTCGAGAACGTGATGATCTCTGACGTATATCGAAAGTGTCCCCGCCGCCAGCGCAGCGAACGGGCGACTGCGGCGCTCGCGCACGTCGGTTTGAGCCACCGCGCCGCATATCTCCCGACGCGACTGTCCGGCGGTGAGCGTCAGCGGGCCGCGATCGCGCGCGCGATTATGGGCTCCCCTCGCGTGCTCCTCGCCGACGAGCCGACCGGCAATCTCGACTCGGCCACGAGCACCGCGATCATGGAGTTGTTCTCCGAGCTCAACCGCGGCGGACTAACCATTGTGATGATCACACACGACGCCGATGTCGCTCAGCGAGCCGACCGTCAGGTTCGCATCGTCGACGGCAGGCTGGCGGAGTCTTGATGAGCCGCCTCGGAGCCGTGCTTGGGCGGTTCGGCGGACAGCTACGCCTGTTTGGTTATCCGCGGCGCCGGCAGAACGCCAGCGGCGATCTGATCGAGTCATCGGGTATCTCCGCGGCCGATCTCGCCAACGAAACGTTGGCCGGTCTCTTTGCACGTCCTGGGCGCATGAGCCTCACCATCCTCGGGACTGTGATCGGTCTGGGAGCACTTGTGGCAACGCTCGGACTGTCCCGCACCGCAGGAAACCGAATCGTTGGCCACTTCGACGCGCTCGCCGCCACCGAGATCGTCGTCAGCCGCTCCGCTACGGCCAGTCCGGACGCCAGCGTCTTACCCTGGGATGCACCGGAACGGTTGCAGAGGCTGAACGGGGTCGTGGCAGCCGGCAACATGAGCACTGTCAATGTCGGAAGCCGCCAGATTAGTACCTCGCCTGTCAGCGATCCGACTCGTCAGACTGAATTCAAACTCACCGTCCAGGCGGCGTCACCGGGTCTGTTTGTGGCGACGCGAGCAGACCTGCGCAGCGGCCGTTTCCTCGATGAGGGTAACTCGACTAGAGCAGATCGTGTCGCGGTGCTGGGGCCATCCGCAGCCCAGAAGCTCGGAATCAACGGTCTGGAACAGCTTCCCGCCGTCCGCATCGGCGATGACGTCTATCTCGTCGTCGGCATTCTCGATGGTGTCGCGCGCCAACCCGGCCTACTGGGCGCCGTCATCATCCCGGAGGGTACGGCACGCAGGGACTTTGTCCTGACGAGCCCGGAGCTCGTTGTCGTCGAGACAAGGATCGGCGCGACGAAACTCATCTCGCAGCAGATCCCACACGCGCTCCGGCCGGATAGCCTGCGCGGCCTGAAGGTGGCGTCGCCGCCGGAACAGCAGCGCGCGCGCGACCGGACGCAGAGTGACTTGAACGTCTTGTTCCTGATGCTCGGCGGCGTCTCATTGCTCGTGGGCGCGATCGGCATCGCTAACGTCACGCTCGTCTCCGTCATTGAGCGCACGGGCGAGATCGGCCTCAGGCGCGCTCTCGGCGCATCACGCCGTCACATCGCCCTACAGTTCCTGCTTGAGAGTGCGACGATGGGGTTTGTGGGTGGCATTCTAGGCGCCAGCCTCGGCACGCTGGTCGTCGTCGGCGTCGCCGGCTATCAGTCGTGGACACCCGTCCTCGATCCGCTGGTGCCCCTTGCTGCACCAATTCTCGGTGCAGTCGTTGGCCTCATCTCCGGCACCAATCCAGCCCTTCGGGCAGCACGCCTGGAGCCGGTCGAAGCGCTGCGCTCCGGTACTTAGTGCCGATCGTATCGACCCGCGCAATTAAGCGCGGCGGAGCAGCCGCAGTCCGATCGTAGCAATACGGTCGATGCAAGACCATGAATCAGTGCGCCGCCTATAATACCTGTAAGTGAAGAAGATTCTGGTTGCCGACGACGAGCCAACGCTCGTCGCTACCCTGAAGTACAACCTGGAGCGCGAAGGCTATCAGGTCATCACGGCGAATGACGGCGAGGCGGCCCTGGAAGCCGCTCGCGCCGGTCACCCTGACCTGATTGTGCTCGATCTGATGATGCCGGGGTTGAGCGGACTGGAGGTCTGCCGGGTCCTGCGACGCGAAACATCGAGGCCGATTCTCTTGCTGACGGCGCGGGATACCGAGGTGGATAAGGTTGTGGGGCTCGAGCTGGGTGCTGACGACTATGTCACGAAGCCGTTTGGGATGCCCGAGTTGATGGCCAGGGTGCGGGCGCTGCTGCGCCGCTCAGAGCACTCCTCTGCGATGGAAGGTGAGACGCTGGTTTCAAATGATCTGGCGATTGATTTACGCCGGCGCGAGGCATCACGAGCAGGCGCTGCCATCCAGCTAAAGCCGAAGGAGTTTGAGCTGCTCCTCTTCTTTACGCGTAGCCGCGGCAAAGTGTTCACGCGAGATCAACTACTACAGCAAGTGTGGGGATTCGATTTCGCAGGCGATTCCCGAACTGTGGATGTTCACGTTCGCTGGTTGAGGGAGAAGATCGAGGAGGACCCGGCGAAACCGGTCCGATTGATCAC
>JBKKBA010000100.1:0-4054 GCA_046714275.1 Actinomycetota bacterium | reverse complement strand
CGGCATTCGCCCGGTTTCCGATCCACTATCTCCAAAAATGACAACCCCCTGCAAGGCCCAAATGGACCACCTAGCAGGTGGAGCGATATGACATTTTTGGTGGAGCGCTGTGGTTTGTATAACGAGGGTCACCCGGCGGTCAATACAACGTTTCGGAAAATAGTTCCCGGAAAGGAGAAGCCGCCCGGATCCGTGCCCGATATGGACGGATTCCGAGCGGCTTGGAGGGGGACCTATCGCGCGGTCATGACCGCTTCGGGAGCCCGGTTCAGATCGGCGGTCAGCCGGCGGATCTCATGGGCTGGGAAGCGACGGTGACCCCCAAGGGTCGCCATATAGGGCAGGCGGCCCTCCTTGGCCCACCGTGAGATGGTTTTCGGGGAGACGTGCAGCAAGTGGGCGACCTCGGAGGTCTTCAGGAAGCGGTCGCGAGGCATGTTGGGATCTCCTTTCAGGAATGACCGGGTCGAAGAAGACCCGGCCGTGGCTGCGCGGCCGACTGTGATCCAGCCGTTACAGTGGTCCCAGCCGGATCGCCGGCTAGGCGGGGAGGAATGGCGATGTCCGTTGACAACGGGGGCGTGTCCCCCGGCGTAGGCCCCTCCGCGGGGTCCGGGGTTCGGGCGGGGACCGGCGGGAGCGCCGCGGAACCGACCCCGGTGCCGGCCGACATCGAGCGTTCCCTGGGGCAGATCGCCGGCATTCGCGCTGCGCGCATCGTGGCCGACCCGTCCGGGCGCATCGCCGAGGTTCACGTGCTTGCCGAACCGGGTCGCTCGCCCAAGCAAGTCGTGCGAGACATCCAAAGTGCCGTGCTGACGTCGTTCGGCTTGTCGATCGACTACCGCGTCGTCAGCGTGGTGCAACTGGAGCGCGAGACCGGCGTCGCCCGTGCTGCCGGCGCGCCGCGCCCAATCCTGCGCCGGCTGTCGGCAGAGACGGCCTCGTATTCGACGGAGGTGAAGGTCGGTCTGTCGCTGGTGGACGGCGAAGAGGTCGCGCGAACCATGCGAGGGCCCGCCACCGCCGGTCTGCGACTGGTCGCACAGGCCACCGTCGATGCCGTTGTCGAGTCGATTACCGCGGAAGCGGTCGAGGTGGAGTCGGCACTGGTGATCGCCGTTGGCTCGCGGCAGATTGCGATGGTGCTGCTTCGCGTGATGACCGGGCGCGGTGACCACGTGGTTGTTGGATCGGCCGTGGTCCGGCGCGATCCGGCCGACGCCGTGGCGCGCGCGTCGCTCGACGCGTTGAACCGCTTCATCGGCGCCGTCTGATTCGCGCGCTCCGTTGCTTGCGCGTGAATGCGCGCTGTTGACCGAATCGTGACGCGCCGCAGCGCCGTGTGAGTCGTACATTTTCCCCATAGCCGCATCTCTCCCGTTCGCGCATTGTGGGCGAACGACGACGTTGGCAATAGGGGAGAAATACGTATGTTAAAGCGAATCGTGGCGAGATTGTCGTGTCGCAGTCGCCGCGTACGCGACGAGACGGGCACGGGTGGAGGTCCCGACTTTCATATGAATGCACTCCACGTGCTTTTCCACGGTTCGCCGGCTAATGCCCAGTTGCCCGGCGATCTCGGCGTTGCCCAGTCCGTCCGCAACCATCGTCAAGATCTCTTGCTGTCGCGGTGTGAACTCGTCGTTGCGTGAGCGCGGACGCCCACGCCGGGATGAGCGCGTCGTGTCTTCGTCGCCGTCCGAACGAATCGCGATGTGCGATCCGTCGGGCATGCGGCGGCGAATCTCCAGGGAATCGTTTGCCCCGCCGGGCGTGTCATTAGCGATCTGTGTGGCGCTCTGCGTGGTGCTCTGCGTGGTGCTCTGCGTGGTGCCGGGCGCCGTGTGCTGGCGTCCGCTCCCCCCCGGTGTCGTTGGCGACATCGAGGCCCCTTTTCATTTTCCCTCCGTTGCCGGAGCGCTTGCGTACCCTCGCAGGCACAACGAGCCAAAGGCTCGAACCGGCACGGCCCGACAATCAGGAATCGGCCGGTGGGGGGGGATTAATCCCGGATGCTCCCGGAACTCGCCGGCCCCGGGGGCCGACGGCCAGCCCCTGCGCCAGAAGCAGCATCCCCGCCCAGAGAGCCAAATCTCCGGGCGAGACGACGTGGCGCACGGCCCGCAGCGGTATCACGTCGGCCAAAAAGCGCAGCCGGCTGTCGGGGGTCAACTCTTCGTGAAGGCCGTCCCGCGTGGTCGTTCCGGTGAATGGGTCGCCGACACCGGCGCGAGCTAAAGCAGCGTGCGACACGGGCATCGCGCCGTTCGCGGTGACGACCATAAGGTTCAGAAAAGCCCCCAGCGCCAGCAGGGCGATGCCGGGGCGGTGGCGGTTGGCCAATGCGAAACCGAAGACGGCCAGGTAGGAAGCGATCGCCAGTGCCAGCGATAACGACCCTCCGCCGGTGAACGCGGCCGCGCCCTGCAGCGCGACGCCGACCAGGACCACCGGCACCAGGTGAAGGCGGGCTTCACCCAGGCGTCGAAGGGAACCACCCCGCGCAAGGCCCAGCGCAACGCCTGCCGCCAGCACTCCAAGGAGAATGATCATGAGGGTATCCTTGCGCAATCTTCGCATGGTCGCGGCGTTGTCGCAGCGATCGATCATCAAGGAGAGCGACGTGCCGGACTTCGAAACGGTGCTGTACAAGGCTGACGGCGCAACCGCGCGTGTCTCGATCAACCGTCCGGACAAGCGCAACGCGCTGAACGTCACCGTGATGCGGGAATTGCGTGAGGCATTCGGCGCTGCGAAGGCCGACGGTGTCGTGCGAGCGGTCGTTCTGACCGGGGAGGGCGACAAGGCGTTCAGCGCCGGCGGCGACCTGGGTGGGTTCACCGACCGGCAGTCGAAGGTCGAGCAGCATCTGCTGCGCGGCGAGCTGGCCGGACTCTTCGACGACATGCAGCGCCTGGGCAAGCCGGTGATCGCACGGGTCAACGGCCATGCGCTGGCCGGTGGCTTCGGGTTGATGTGTGCGTGCGACATCGTCGTCGCGGCGGACCAGGGGTCGTTCGGTATGCCCGAGATCACCATGGGACTGTGGCCGTTCATCATCACCGCGCCGGTGACGCAGCGGCTGGGACGCGCAAAGGCGCTGGAACTGATGATGACCGGCCAGCGTTTCGACGCGGCCGAGGCATCGCGAATTGGCGCCGTCAATCGCGTGGTCCCGGCGACGGAGCTGGACGATGCCGTCGCTCAGATGGTCGCGAAGGTCGCGTTGGCGTCTCCGATCATCATGCGACTGGGGAAAGATTCCTTCTACGCCTCGCAGGACATGGGGTATCGCGAGTCGATGGACTACCTGCACTCCATGCTGGGGATCTGTTTGGAGACCGAGGACACCATCGAAGGCGTGACGGCGTTCCTGCAGAAGCGCGATCCGCAATGGAAGGGCCGATAAGAGGGGACCGGTCCACGTCCTAGTGTCGTGTGTTGGAAATTGTTTGATGAAGTCGGGACGCAGGGGGGCCGAATTCGCAATCGAATTTCCGACTCACGACACTAGGCCCATCCGGCATAATGCCGGGCGACCCAGGCGGGCTCCGGAAAACTTCGGGACGTGTGTGCCCCGGCGACGAGCCCCCGGAAGGGAGAACCATGTCCGAGCCAAAGGACCCGCCGCCGACGCCCTCGCCGCCGAAACCTGTGCCGGCCCCGACGCTGATCTACGACGGCCCCGATATGCGCGGCGCGACCGCGGATCTGCGCGCCCGCCGTGACAAGCATCTGGCGATGGGCGGCGCCGATCGGATCGCCAAGCAGCACGGGCAGGGGAAGCTCACGGTGCGCGAACGGTTGGACCTGCTGTTCGATGCCGGCACATTTAGCGAGTTTGGGCTGCTGGGACATCATCAGTCGTCGTCCCCGGCGATGCAGGGGAAGTTCACGCCGGCCGATGGCGTCGTGACGGGTATCGGGCGGGTCGACGGACGACCGGTCTGCGTCATGGCCAACGACCCGACGGTCAAGGCCGGTTCGTGGGGGGCCCGCACGGTCGAGAAGATCGTGCGTCTCACCGAGCTCGCCCTGCGTGACGAGCTGC
>JBKKBA010000099.1:0-4336 GCA_046714275.1 Actinomycetota bacterium | reverse complement strand
CGCCGCCCACGCCGTAGATCGAGGCGTTCGCGATCCGTATCGCGTCTTCGACCGACTCGTACTTGATGACCGACAAGACGGGCCCGAAGATTTCCTCTTGCGCGATCTTCATGTCGTTGGACACGCCGGTGAAGATCGTCGGCTTGTAGTAGTACCCGCCTTCCAGGCCGGCCAGCTCGACGCGCTGCCCACCGGTCGCCAGCTTCGCGCCTTCCTGAATGCCGGTCTGAACGTAGCGCTCCACGGTCTCGTACTGCGTGCGATGCGCCAGCGGCCCGATGTCGGTCTCGAAGTCCATCGCGGAGCCGACCTTGAGCGACTCGGCCGAGTCCACCAGGCGCGACACCACTTCGTCGTGCAACGAGGCCGGAACCAAAAGCCGCGTGCCCGAATGGCAGATCTGGCCCGAGTGCAGGAACGTCGCGAACAGCGACCCGGGGATCGCGATGTCCAAGTCCGCGTCGTCCAACAAAACGTTCGCGCTCTTGCCGCCCAGCTCCAGCGTGACCTTCTTCACGGTGCCGCTGGCCAGCTGCATGATGCGGCGCCCCACCTCGGTGGAACCGGTAAACGCGACCTTGTCGACCATGGGGTTGGATGCCAGCTCTTCGCCGGCCGCGCCGCCGGCGCCCGGCACGACGTTCAGCACGCCCGGCGGGATCAGACCGGACTCGGCAACGATCTTCGCGAACTCGGTTGTCGAGCACGGCGTGTAGGTCGCCGGCTTGACCACGCAGGTGTTGCCGGTCGCCAGCGACGGTGCGACCTTCCACATCATCAAGATGAACGGGAAGTTCCACGGCGTGATCGCCGCGGTGACGCCGTAGGGCTCGCGACGCACCAGGCCGAGCGACATGGCCGGCATCTCGCTGAACGGCACGGGTTCCCACTCGCCCAGCTTGTTGGCCAGGTCGGCCAGCGCACGAAGATGTTCCACGCCCAGCGCGATCGAGAACAGGTTGGCCATCCGGACCGTGTGGCCCGCGTCCTCCGACTCCAGCATCGAAAGGTCGCCGACCTTGGAGACCAGAAGCTCCCAGAGCTTGGTCAAGCGGGCCGAGCGTTCGGCCTGGGGCATGTCGCTCCACACACCTGAGTCGAAGGCGGCGCGTGACGACTCGATTGCCCTGCGCATGTCTTCCTTGCCGCCCTTAGAGACGGTTGCGACCAGCGACCCATCGGAGGGGTTGTGCGTCTCGAAGGTCTCGCCCGACGCCGCGTCGGCGAACTCGCCGTTGATATAGAGCTGATAGGTCCGAGGGTCGCTCATGGTGTGCCTCCCGTGTCCTGACCGCCGTGATCGGCGGGGCAGCCGCGCAGCCATCTTACGGCGGGGTCCAGCCGGCAGGGAAAACCGGCCCGCCCACCGTCTGCCCGCGGTCTGCCCGCGGTCTGCCCGCGGTCTGCAAGGTCCCGCCGTACATCCAAGTCTGCCCGAAGGTACGGTCCGTCCGGACCTTGACGCCCTTATATTGAGGGCATGTCATCGCTGCTCCGATCCGGAGCCGGCGCCGTTCTGGCGGCCGCGCTTGCGCTGCCGGTCGTCCTGCTGCCGGCAACCTCGGTAGCCGCGGAGAAGACGGTCCGGATCGTGAGCGGCAACCAGTTCGACCCGGCTTCGAAGTTCGTGGAGGTGGGCGACACCGTGCGCTGGACGTATAACGACACCCCCGGGATCGATCACACCGTGACAAACAAGGAAGGCTCGTCGGAGACCTTTGAGTCGTCTCCCGACTGCCCCGGCAGCGTCTTGGGCGGCGACGACTGCCTGGATCAGAACGGCGAGTCCTTCCGGTACAAGTTCTCCAATGTTGGCGACTTCGCGTACTACTGCCGGATTCACGGCGATTCGATGTCGGGGACGATCCACGTCCGACCCAAATCCTCGACGGGCTCGTCCCCCAGCCAGACCGCGACGCGGACCACCTCGCCTCCATCGACCTCGTCCACCTCGGCATCTCCCTCGACGCCGGTTTCCCCAAGCGGATCCCTCAGCCCGTCGGGGTCGCCCAGCGGGTCGCCCTCCCCAACACAGAGTGAGAGCCTGTCGCCGGGCGACGACAACCCGTCCGGAAGCGGCGGTAAGGTCGCCATCGCGCTGGGAGCGCTGGCTGCGCTTGGGGCGAGCGGGTTCCTGATCTACCGTCGCTTCATCGCCGGGGGATAACGCCGGTCCCCGGCCCGGCCCCGGCCGATATGCGCCGAGCCGAGCCCGCCCCCTATCATTCCGCCGGTCATGAAGTGGCTGACACGATCAATCGTGCCCTCGATGGCGGCGCTTGCCGCTCTGGTCGCGTTCTTTCCACGGACCGGCCCGGAGATCAAGCTCCAAGTCGTGGACTTTCGGTTCGCTCCGGCTGCGATCACGGTGCATGTCGGCGACTCGATCCAAGTCCAGAACCGAGGGAAGCGGACGCACACCTTCACGTGCCGGCGCTGCGGTGTCGATTCGGGGAATGTTCAGCCCGGTCAGGAAGCGGTGGTTCGCTTCGTGAAGGCCGGCGTCTTTCCCTATGTGTGCGTCTACCACCAAGAGCAAGGGATGGCCGGCAGTCTGATTGTGCTGAAGCCCGGGCAGACGGCTCCCCCCCGGCCCACCGGCGTCCCACTCCCTGCCGATCTGCCCCCCGGCTTGCCGCCCGGACTGACCCTGCCGAGCGACCTCCCCCTGGCTCCGCCCGAAGGCCCAACGCCGTCCTGATCCCGGTCTTTCCCAATCCCCACGGCCCTTGCTTGCTCGCGTTCGGCTAATTCTTCCCTTTGTTCGCAAGACGCTCGGGAGCCTGGGGGATCTGTCGGTGCTCCGTTGTATGGTGCTTCGCGAGGGCGAAATTCGAACCTGTGGAGGTGTGGTAACCTGAGCCGCTCCGCTGGCCGGTCAAACCGGCGGATAGCAGTCTCACCCCTGCCCGCACCGGGATTTCCGGAGGGCCGTATAGACCAGAGGAGGTGAGGATGGCGGACCGGCGTCGTTACGAACTCATGCTTATCTTGGATCCTCGACTTGAGGAGTCCGCGATTCAGGGCACTGTCGACCGCTTCCTTGGCGTCGTCAAGGAACGTGGCGGCGAGGTTGCCAAGCTCGATCACTGGGGCCGCAAGCGCTTCGCTTTCGAGATCAAGCATCTCGAAGAGGGCTACTACGTGGTCGCGGACCTTGATACGGATCCAGCCACCGTCGCCGAGCTTGACCGTCAGATGCGTCTGACCGACGAGCTCGTGCGCCACAAGTTCGTTCGCCCTGGCAAGGACTAGAAGACGAATCCTTCCCGGGAGGAGTGAAGGTCATGGCTAACGGAAACACGGTCACACTGGTGGGGAACCTCACCGACGACCCGGAGCTGCGCTTTACCCCACAGGGTGCTGCGGTTGCGAACTTCCGGATCGCGGTGAACCAGCGGTTCAAAGACGCCCAGGGCAACTGGGTTGACGGAGAGACGTCGTACTTCCGTATCAACTGCTGGCGGCAGCTTGCCGAGAACATCGCCGAGTCGCTGACCCGCGGAACGCGCGTGGTCGTCACCGGCCGGCTGAAGTTCCGTCAGTGGGAGACGCAGGAGGGCGAGAAGCGCTCCGTCGTCGAGATCGAAGCCGAAGAGGTTGGTCCGTCGCTGAAGTTCGCCACCGCCAAAGTGGAGCGTTCGAGCAAGGGCGGCGGTAGTGGCGGAAACGGCGGCGGCGGAAACGGCGCCGGCGACTGGGATTCGGCTGCCGCACCGATGGAGGAGGAAGTGCCGATCTAACGATCGGCAGATGATCGAGGTCCCGGCCGCGCGCCTCCTCCGGGCGTGCGGACGTTCGAAGCAGAACGCCGCCGAGCCGGGCTCGATCGCGAAACGGAGGAATATCAGTGCCAAAGCCAAAACCGAAGTCGAAAAGCGGAGAACGCAGAGGCGGCCGGTCGCGGGAAGACCGCGACGACCGCAAGGGTGGATTCGGGCGCAAGCAACGGCGCAAGGTCTGCCAGTTCTGCCGCGACAAGAGTGAGTGGGTTGACTACAAAGACACGCAGCTTCTGCGGAAGTTCGTTTCGGACCGCGGCAAGATTCGCGCCCGCCGCGTTACCGGAACGTGCTCGCAGCATCAGCGTGATGTCGCAACGGCCGTGAAGAACGCCCGCGAAATGGGCCTGGTCCCCTACGCCGTCCGATGAAGGTCATCTTGACGCAAGAGGTGCGCGCGCTCGGCGCACCCGGCGATGTTCTGGATGTCGCCGACGGATACGGGCGGAACTACCTGATCCCGCGCGGGCTGGCGCGCCTGGCCACCAAGGGCTCGCTGAAGCAGGTGGACATGCTTCGCCGCACGCGCGAGCTGAAGGAGATCAAGACCAAGG
>JBKKBA010000098.1:0-2675 GCA_046714275.1 Actinomycetota bacterium | reverse complement strand
TTCCAGCACCGACCGGAATCCCGCCGCCGGCGCATGCTCCGAAGGTGGTGATGGAGCCATAAGCACGACGGTGATCAACGCGAACACGAACGAGCCGGCGTCCAGCGCGTAGGTGGCCGTCAGCCCGATGGAGGCCAGCGCCAGCCCGCCGATCGCGGGCCCCAGCAGGTGCGTCGCCGTCATCGACGCTCCTTCGATCGCGGCGGCAGCCGGCAACAGGTCGGGGCGGACCAGCCTCGGCGACCACGATCGGCGCGTCGGGATGGCAAGGCCGAACAGTCCCGCCTCCACCGCGGCCATGACGTACAGGAGCCAAAGGCGCGGCGTTCCCGCCGCATGCCATGCCAGGATCGACGATGACAGCGCCTGGGCGATCAGGATGCGGATCATCAGCTTGCGCCGGTCGCCCGCGTCGGCGATGGAGCCTCCGACGATCGAGCAGACGAACAGCGGCACCAGCTCGACGGCGCCCAGCAGCCCGACCTTCAGCGGCGATCCGGTGATCACATAGACCTGGTACGGCAGCGCCACCATCGCGATGGAAGACCCCAGCGACGACACCATCTGGCCGGCCCACAGCCGTCGAAAGTCCCGCGAATCCCGCAAAGGCGTGACGTCCATCGCAAGGCGCCGCAGCAGCGCCCGAGCCCGCCGTTGCGGCCGGCCCGACGGTTCTTCAGCGTCACCCATAAGCCCGTAACGCTATCGCGATCTGCGGATCGCGCGCGGCGGATTTCGAATACGAAGGACGACCTGGGCTAATCGGAGCGAAGTGCTTTCTCAACGGCGGCAAGGAGCAGCGGCAGCTTGTCATCGACGATGTCGCCAAGAATCGCGGTGTCCAGATGCCCGTAGCTATGGGCGAGCACTTCGCGAAACGCCTTGGCTCCTCGCCAGTCTGCCGGAATAGAAACAAGAGTTGCAGGGTCAACCCGCTTGGTCAGTTCGCCAACCTCCTCGATGCGTTTGGCGATCGCATCGATGGTCTTGCCATCTGCCTGCCAGCGGGGCCCCTGAGCTTGCGCATAGTCAAGCGCGAGCCGCGCGGATTCGACGATCGCCGTCAGCAGGTCGCGATCTCGCTCATCCATACAACACGACGCCCTCTGAGCCTGCTTCCGCGACGACGCGAGGCCTCACAAAGCCGGCGTTGACAAGGTCAACATCGCGATCGAACGTGGCTTCCAACTGTGCCCGGATCGCGACAACATCATCGAACCCCAGCCTTCCTCCACGCTCGGGTTCGATCAGTACATCGACATCGGAATCGCGGCGAAAGTCGGTCCGAACCGCCGATCCGAAGATCACGATTCGCGCGAGCCCGTGCCGCTTCGCCATTGCTGCGATCGCGCGCGACGATGGAACACGGAGGGACGGATGAAGACCGCGGAGCGGGCGACCACGCCGACTTTGGCCCGAGCCTCCGGGGAACGAACGGTCCGGTAAGCCCTTCACCACGCTCATGCGCCGCGCGCGACTCTTCAGCCGCAGATCGGGTTCGGGCATCCGTCGAATGTCTTCGTGACGGAATAGCACCATCGGATGGGCATCGCTTCGGCCGACGTTCACCGCGGCAACGGCCTGGTTGAATCGAGCCTCATCGGAGGGTTCCGCCAGTCGCCGAATGACTACCAGATAGCCTTCCGAATCTCTGCCTGCGAACTCCACCGACTCGTTCGCCCGGCAGATCAGATCGATGCATCGCTCGATCGGAAGAGCCCGGTGCGCGAACGTGACAAGCGCGGGGCCGGCCGGATGTTCACTCCGCAGGCGATACCGCGGTCGCCGCTCTGCCTGAGCTTCGACATAGCCATCCGCGACCAGCATCTCCAGCACTCGCTGTGCCGTCGAAGTGCCTATTTCAAGAATACGAGCGAGTTCAACCAGGCGAAGCCCGTCCGGTCGCTGATCAAGCGCGACCACGGCTTCCAGCGCGCACCGGGAAGAAGCAAGGCGATCCATCCCTCATAATATTACGCTGACAGCGTAATATCGCAAGTCCGGGGGCCCCCCTGCGGCGGACGCTATGCTCGCCCTCATGCGGAACAGAAGCGCAGCTCTCCTTGCGTCGCGACTTGTCGCGATCTACCTGGGCTTTCCTGCCCTGATCTATTCCGGCGAGTTGGGACACGACCTCATCCGGGGACGCGAACCCGCTGTGCTGGCTCGTTCGTTCTTCCCGATCGTATTCTTGCTGGGGCTCGCCGCCGTGATGTGGATCCTGGCGCCCAGGGTTGCCGACGCCTTCCTTCGCGATCCAAAAGCGCCGCCGGACCAGCATGCAGGCCAGGAGACGCTCCAAGCGCGCGACGTCGGAGCGATTGCCTTCGCGGTGGCCGGCCTGATCATCGCCACTCAAGCGACGCCCTTGCTCGCCTCAACGGTTCAGCGTCTGGTCGGCCGGGTCTGGAACCGCGACGCCACCACGGATCTCGTTGCCGCAATCACGCGCATCGCAATCGGCGCCGTCGTGTTCCTCAAAGCGCGCGTGCTGGCAACAAGCGTGCTCGGCCCGCCCTCGGCCGGTTCTGAAAGCCGGCAGGCTCCCTAAAGGCGAAACGCGAGAAGGCGAAACGCGAGCTGCCCGTGAGGGTCAGGGTTCGCCCGCACGCGCGCGGCGGAACGCGGCAGTTTCTCGCACCAGCGTCTGAACCAATGCCCCCGCGGCCGGCGGC
>JBKKBA010000097.1:0-7797 GCA_046714275.1 Actinomycetota bacterium | reverse complement strand
CTCTATCTGAGCAGCTCCCATCAAGGGCTGTACGCCATCGACGGCGCCACGGGACGCGGCCGTCTGCTGAACGCCTTCGACAGCAACTTGCCGGCCGGCCCGGCGCGCAGCGCGGACGGCACGCTGTACGCCGGCGGCGCGTACGGAGCTTTGATCAGTCTCTCGCCCGGTGCCCGCTTCGTGCGGGCTCGGCAAGATCTTGAGGGAACGATCCTTTTCATGGCCTCCGAAGGCGGGAGGCTGTATGCGGGCGTCAGCCCCGATGCCGCCAAGTACCGGGGAGAACGCCTTGTCGCGATGCGCGGCGGACTGATGATGAACGACGGTTCGGGATGGCGGGATCTTTCTCTGGACCGGCGCCGGACCATCTATTCCGGCACCGACAGCTCGCAGTTCTCCGACCCGCCCGTCGCGCTGGCTCTTGAGCCGGGCGGGATGCGGGGGTGGGCCGTCGGTGGCATCCCGGCACAAACACCGGACGACGAGGGTCATGTGCGCTCCGTGCCCACCAGCTCCATCTACCGGGTCGATGTGCAGGGCGATCCCGCGCCGTCGATCCCCGACGCCGAGGTGTCGATGCCGAAGGACGGATTCACGTTCGCGGCTTTCTCGGAAACGTGGTGCGAGCGCGGGCTCTGCAGCGCGACCGTCGGCAGCGGCACGCAGGCCGACCTTGTGGCGCTGCAGATCCAAAAAGAGATCGAACAGGCGGCGGCGTCCACCGGGGGCCCTCGTTTCGTGATGTACGGCGGGAACCTGCGCAACACCGGGCTCCCCGAAGAGTTGCACGAGATGGCCTCCTACCTGCGAGAGTTCTCGGTTCCGGTCTTCGGAGCGGTCGGGGACCGCGATCTGTTCAAGGGGTTCGACAACGGAACCGTCGGCGCCGCAGCCCGAACCGGCAACCTTGGCTCGGTTCTGGGCAACCAAGGCGACAACCAGTACTGGAAAGAGGTGTTCTCGAGCATGGCGGCGCCGTGGGGTGCGGGCCCTCGCGGCGATGGAGTGCCGCCGCGGGGCTTTGTCGTCCCCTCGATTCCCGGAAATGCCCCGCCCATCGCCGGTTTGGCGCGCACCCACTACACCTTCGATTATGCGCCGAACGGCAAGAAGTTGATGCGTTTTATCGTGGTTGATTCCAGCACGCGATCGTACGGCCAGCCGACAGATCAGAATCCGCAGGAGGCACAAAACAACTGGCTTGATCGCGTGCTGACCGACGCGAAGGGCGTCGAGACCGGGCAGCCGGTGCCGACCATCATCATGATGAACCAGCCGACGGTGTTGCCCGACCGTACGCCGGTTCCGAACTGGCAGGGCAGCGACAAGGTCACCTTCGAGTCGTCCGTCGTCGCCAACGCCGTGAGCGCCATCTTCACCGGTGGGATGCGCGTCAACACGACGGGCGGCCTTCCCAACCCGGACGCGCAGGTCGTGCCGATGTTCGTCGTCGGGGGCGGCGGGGCTCCGCTGGGGTTCGACAGTCCCATTCCAAGCGTCAACGCGACCAAAACGCCAAGCGATGGCTTCTACCATGCGTGGAACCTTGTGCATGTGGGCGCGGGCCGGGCCAATGCCGCCGGCTTGGTGCAGGCGCCCGTCACGGTGACGCCCTTCCCGATCCTAGAGTCGATCGCCCTTCATGCCATCGACGGCCGCAAGGTCTCGGGCGGCTACACGCTTCGCTTCTCGGCGCTTGCCAGGGGACTGCCGGGCGGCTTCTCGGACCCCGATCAAGCGAAGACGACGTACTTCGACCTGGGGAACGACTCGCTGTTGCCGTGCGAGGGACGCGGACCGGGTGGCGACGTCTGCGCCAGCCGGGACGCGCTCAAGCCTCCCTACCGCTTCTACAGCGAGAACCCCGATATCGCCGATTTCGTCATGCCCGATGTCGGGGGCTCCCCTAGGGATCCGCAGATCATCAACGGAAAGATCACTCGCGACGCCACAGGGCAGCTTGGTTTGCTGTGCACGTTCAAGGCCGGGACGGCTCACATCAACGTGGTGTCCGGGTTCCAACGGGCCCGTATCGCGTTGAAGGTGGGCGGAGGGTTCGGGCCGTGCGTGAAGAAGCCGGTCATCGAGCCCGTGGAGGACCCGGATCCCCCGGTGCAGCCGGAGCCCGAGCCACGGCGCGTCGTGCCGCGACCCGACCCCATCGGGTTCTTCCACAGGATTCCCCCTGCCGTCGTAGCCATCTTGCCCCCGCCGCCGGCCCCCGTGGTCGCGGTTGCGCCTCCGGGCGCGCCCGGCGTCGGGAAGAAGGAGGAGCTCGAGCGATCCTGGGAATCGGAAGGGCACGGGGAGGACGGTGGTCGGAAGACGCACGCATTCACGAGCAGGCGGGAGAGCGTCTTCATAAGCAGGCGGGAGGGCGCCATGACGCCTGATCCCTGGCCTCTTCTGGGCGGGATAATCCTGCTCTCTCTCATGGGCGCGTGTGTGGCGGCCTCCACGCGCCAGCGGCACGTGCACCGCGAGTTCGCTTGGTTAAGGCGGGACGAATGACCATGACCACGCTGCGACGCGGCAAGCTCCGGCATTCGGCGCTTGCGATCACCCTGTTCCTCATTCTGGGTGCGGTTCCGCGAACCTCCTGGTCGGCCACTCCGATCGGGTTCTGCGACCAGCGGACGGCCGCCACGCTGGGACAAGGCTCGGCGTCGCAAGCTGTCGTCCACACCGAGATCTTCATGCGTGCCTATCGAGCCGCCTGCAAGAAGGCCTCTTCCGTAACGTTCCTGGGCACCGGAGAGGCGCAGGCCGTTCGCGTCATGAAGAGCCGGCTTTTGCCGACCACCTTCGCGGGAAGCGAGTTGGCGATGTCGCCGGCCGACAAGCTGATCACCGAGTTTGATCTGGACAAGCTTTACTATCGCTATTCGCCGCTGCTGCAGATCCCGCTTTATGTGAATGGGATCGCGATCGCATACAACATTCCGTGTCGCGTCCCGGCTGTGAAGTTCCGCAGCCAGATCCTCAGCCTGATCTTTTCCGGGTCGATCACCCGCTGGAGCGATCCGACGCTCGTCCAGGACAACCCGAAGCTCGCAACCTGCAACGTGCCGATCCGGCTGGTGAAACGGGCGGACTCCGCCCCGGCCACGACGATCTTCAAAGACTTCCTTGCGAAGCGAAACCCCCAGTGGCAAACGCTGAAGCTGGAGGGCGCGAACCAGCAGTGGCCGACGCTCAATTTTGCTTGCTCCGGGGGCGGAGACGCCGGCATGGCGAATTGCATCCGCAGCTTCAGAGGGGCGATCGGGTACGTGCAGTTGTCCGTAGCCGTCGCGCGAGGTCTGACGTTGGGTCTGGTCGAGAACGTCGCCGGGTCATTCGTTGCGCCGTCCGCTGCGACCTGTGGCGCCGCCGCCAACTCGGCGACCATCCCACCGGGCATCCAGTCTTCGAACGTGGCCGGCGTCTACAACACGAAGGCCGTCCCGGCTGCGATGGGCGATTGGAGCACGGTTTCCATCACCGACGCCCCCAACGGCGCCGGCGGGCCACCCAGTTACCCGATCTGCGGGCTCAGCTACGCGTTCGTCTTCTATTCCATGGGGAACGCATACGGACTGAACATTCCCGGTCCGGTCATGCGGAACGTCATCGACTACTTCTGGGTCGCCCTGTACGACACGACGCAGCGAAAGCTTGCTTCGTTCGGGTACGCGCCGCTGCCTGCGAAGATCCTCCAAGCCTCTCGGGAAGCCGTGCTGGCCATGACCGGAGTGCTCGTTCTGCCCTAAGCGCTCGTTCTGCCTAAGCGCTCGTTCTCCTAAGCGCTCGTTCTGCCCTAAGTGCCGGGAACCAGCACTGAGACCCGGTTTCTCTTTGTCCTTTTTCGGGCAGTTGTGCGGCCGATCGCGGGGGCCGGCGGATGCCGAAAACCGAATTGTCGGACGCAAGAGAAGGAAACATAGAACGGGCCGTCGAAAAGGGCGGCATCGGACATCGTAAGGAGTCGCAGTCTTTCGGCACGCAGCGCACCGGCTTTGTGAGGGACACGCCGGAAAGCGGACCGATGGGCGGCGGCGCAAGGGGGGGAGAGACCCGATGAAGAGAGTCTTGTATGCACTGGCCTTCACGGCCCTGGCGCTGGCGTGGGTTCCGGCCCATGCTGCGGTTGGGGCAGACGTGTCGGTCACCACGACCACCGCCGACGCGTCTGTCGTCCCCGGTGAGGCCTTAAGCCTTGTCATTACGGTCACGGCAGGTGGCACCGGTGCCTCAACCGATGTCACGGTGCTCTCGCCGATCCCGGACACGATCCCGTCGTGGACCGTGACGGGAGATACTGCCGGTTGCACGCCGGCCCCCGACAACGGGACCGTCTCTATCGGCGGTGGAAGCGTGCTGAAGTGTGACTTCGCAAGCATCGCGCAGGGAGATTCGAAGGTCCTGACGTTGGAAGCTACGCCCGGCACCGCGGCATGCCCGGGAATTGAAGGTTCTGCGCTGGCCGTGTCCTCTTCGGATACCGATCCGTCGAACAACTCCGCCGCTCAGATCATCGACATCGCATGCGGCCCGGATGTAGCGGTTTCGGTTTCCGGCGCCTCGATTGCAGCCGGCAGGACGGCGCAGTTCAATCTGACCGTCAGGCCCGGCGGCAACGCCGATCCGACAGGCGTTGTGTTGACCGACGTTCTTCCGGCCGGATTGGCATGGGCGGTGTCGGACCTTGGCGACGGTGCGTCATCGGCCTGTGCGATCGCAACCGGCACGCTGACCTGCAACTTCGGCACCATGGCCCGGCCGGATAAGACCGAGGACGCCCGGCAGGAACTGGCCGACGGAACCGCTCCGCCTGCGGTGAAGACCATCGTCTTGAAGGCGCCCACGACGCATGCGAACTGTGGGACGATCTCGAACACCGCCGACGTCACGGCCTCGAACGACAGTGACGCCTCGAACAACACCGCCACAGCCGACATCGCGGTCCGATGCGGGATCGCCATGGAGGTGGCCGACTCCATCAACCACGTCACCGACCTTGAGTACGCGCTTGTGACGTGCCCCACGGCGTCGCTGCCGCGGGGAAGCCACACGCCGAAGACGCAAGGCGTGAACGGGATCATCGCACTTGTGGGCCCGGCAGCGGGCGGCACGGTGACGATCACGCCGACGGGTCTTCACGCGGACGAGGAGTTGTTCGCTGCGGTCTTCTACGACGCAGCTTGCGCGCGCATCCCGGGATCCGGCCTTGTGCAGAACGCGGGGGACACGGTCAGTGGCCCCATTCCGTCCAATGCCAAGGCAATCAGCATCCTGTACGTCGAGGGTCCCGAGCTGGGGGTTCTCCTGTCTTCTGGTGAGCTTCACGGACTTGGTACGGCGACGCTTGAGTTCGCGCTTCCGACGCCTTAATGAGCACGATACAGAAGGGCCACAAGTCCCAACTTCGAGGGGGTAGGTAGATGAAAAGGGGCAAGATCCTTGTCACGCTCTTCGCGGTGGCGGCGCTCGTCTTCTCGACGATGCCCGGCCATGCGGCGGGGGATAGCGATTCGACGACTACCGTGTTCGAGCCGATCCTGGTGAAGGCCGATGCTCAGGTGCCTCTGGCGCCGTTCCGCACGAACCAGTATCCCGAGGCGGACATCAGGTCGTTCAACCTGACCGCAACCGGCGGAGTCATCACGGCATCCATCACGACGGCGGCCCCGCTGCCGCAGACCCCGGCCCAGGCCGCGGTGATGGCGCCTCCGTACGGCGGTGTGCACATCATGGTCCACTTCCAGACGGCCAACATGGCGCAGGCCACCGGCTCCGGCTGCGCGCAGCCCCCGTCCATCGCGGGTCCTTGCCCGTTCCCGCCGGCCATCGGCCAGGTGAACAACCCGGTTGTGTGGGTGCCGATGTTCGCCGCCGACCGCCAGTTCCTGGCGCTCGGCTACGGCGTCGTCCTCAACGAGGAGGACAACGACTCGTGGGTCGCTCGCTACGACCCAAGCGGTCGCATCGCCGGGGCCGCTCCCGCCGGCCAGGTATGGTCGATTCAGGGACAGCGCACGATCGGCAGTGCCGCGGCCACGTGTCCGCAAGGATCTGCCAGCTCAGACGGTGGGGATCTGCCGACGGGCCGGGGCAACAGCACGAACGTGAGCTTCGCCGGCACGACCCTCAACATCACCACGCCGTATCTGTACAAGTGGCGGACCGCCCCGCCTGCGCCCACCGGTTGCCTAAAGCGCAGCAAGCAGTTGGTGGATGTCGGTGAGGTGCTCAGCAACGCGGTCGCGTTCTCGTGGCTGGACCACGAGATCGGTGGTCCGGAACCCGTCGGCCTGATCCTGGGCTGGACCTGGTACACGGACTCGGTCCCCGGAATTCTGGGTGCCCCGAAGAACAACGTCGCGTCGCCGGGATGGACGACGACGGACTACGGATACAAGGTTGGTACGCCGGCGGGCGACCCGAACGTCGCCGCCATCGCCGACCCGACCAAGTGTCCGCTGTACGTTCGTGGTTTCCAGGTGATCCCGCCGAGCGGGCCACCTGTACCGTGCATGATCGCCAACAGCTTGATCGGGCCTGGATTCAACCAATCGAACATCAACGTCACCGCAAGTTAGAGGTTTGATCAGCTTCGAAGGGGGCGGCATGTGCCGCCCCCTTCGCTATGAGGGTGTCGCCGCGTTGCCGCGCCGGCATAGATCCAACATTGGCCTGATTGGCCTGCATTGACAGAGGCATGTGAAGCGCTCGGACGGGTTAGCATTCTGATTCGGGGCAAACCGGTAAAAAGAAGGCATGGGGGGGGTAATCCGAGCGGCGGAACCTTCCCCGCAACCCCTTTGCAGAAAAAGGTCCACACGAGGCAGGAAATCGTCCCGTCCAGGGTGAATCCCTCTTTCAACGTAGGTCGTTGCGGGTCGTTGCAGGGAGCGGCGGCACGCCATCTACCCGGCGCTATGCCGTGGACAAGGGGGTTCGGAAGATGAGAGTACGCAAGGCAGGATCTCGTTTCCTGCTCTTCGCGCTGATCCTCGGCTTGATGCCGGCGATCGCGCCGAGAGCGTTTGCAGCGGGAGACTCGGGGGTTCAGTCTGATCCGTCGAACGATGTGGCGGACTTCGTCAAGCACGCCCAGAACTCGTTCCGGCCGTCGACCTCCCCGTTCGTCAGCCCATATCCGGCGTACCAGCGGGCGTGCCGTCCGGACTCGCTGACGCAGTTCGTCGGTCTTACCAACTGCAGCCCGGTCGACCTTCAGTCGTGGCGCGTGCAGACGTTCTCCAGTGCCTCCGGTGGTGGTTTCGCGGGCCAGTCGCTGTTCGGCCGCCCCATTCCCGACGACGGAAAGCTCACGTTTACGATGACGATCGGCTCCAGTGTCGTTCCGCGTGGGGCACCCATTGCCCAGATCCCGGTTCCCTTCGACGCGGTCAACTACTCGTGGTACTTCGGGACGAGCGCTCAGGAGACGGCGCACCCGGTCGGCCGTCAGTGCTCGGGCTCTCCGAACACACAGGACGGCAACATCAAGGACGACTTCACCGTCGCGCCGGCCGGTCCGTCGAGCAAGACCGGTGTGGACATCGTCTACACGCCCAAGACCACCTGCCCGGCGGCGGCGAACCGCAACGACGAGGCGCGCGGCCTGAACTCCGCGGGCGACAAGTCGGCGCTGGTGAACCGTCCCGTGCTGAACACGCCGCGCTACGTCAGCGATGGCTGGCTGGCCTTCACCGAGGTCGCCATGAGCCGGGGCGCCCACGGCGCGCCGCGCCTTGACGGCAATGGCAACCTTGCGTGCCAGACCAACCCGACGACGGGTCAGCCGTGGCC
>JBKKBA010000096.1:0-2821 GCA_046714275.1 Actinomycetota bacterium | reverse complement strand
CCGACTGACGTTCCCCCCATCGCGGTTTCCTTCTTTGGAGGCTTTCGGACGCCGGCCGCCGGAGCGCACGGCACCGTTCGACAACGGCCGGCATCCGAAACCCTTCACAGAACCGGACATCCGGACCCTAGCGTAGCCGCCCCATCCGGTAGGGCTTCAGGATCGCGTAGACCGCCTCGTTTGCTGGCGTCGGCACGCCATACTTGCGTCCGAGCTCAACCACCTTGCCGCCGAGCCAGTCCAGCTCCAGCCGATTGCCCGCGTCGAGATCGTTCGCCATCGACGCTTTCATGGTCGGCGGAAAGGCCGCCACCGTACGATCCAGCTCTGCCGGAAAGTCTGCCGGAAACCCGACGCCAGCCGCGCGACCGACGGCAATCGCTTCGTGCATCAGCTTTTTGAACAAAGCCTGCATGTCTTCGTCGTTGCGGATCGCGTCAATGCGCTGGCGCGTGCCCGCCGTAATGCTCGACGTGCCCGCCAGCAGCACGAATTTCTTCCAGATTTCGAGAAACATGTCGTCCAGCATCGTGATGTCGATGTTCGCGCTCTTCATCTGCTCCACGTAACGGGCGAGCACGACATCGGGACGCCGGTCGAGGCGGCCGCAGCGGATTGTGGCTCTTGGGTTGGTGTGGCGGATCACGCCGGGCCTTGCGATTGTCGTGACAAGATAAGCCGACCCGCCAACCACGGCTTCAGCTCCAAGTATCGGGGCGAGCCGCTCGACGCTATCGACGCCATTCTGAAGCGTAATCACCCGAGTGTTGGAGCCGACGAGCGGTCGCGACTGCTCGCCCGCCAGCTCGATGTCCCATGCCTTGACCGTGAACAGAACGACGTCGACGGGGCCGACCTGCTTCGGATCATCGGTGACATTGATGTCCTTCAGATGCAGGTCGCCGAGCACGCTCTCGATCCTGAGGCCGTCCCGGCGGATGGCATCGAGATGCGCGCCGCGCGCAATGAATGACACATCGTGTCCGGCCGCGGCTATCCGCCCGCCGAAATAGCCCCCGACGGCACCAGCCGCCATGACCGCGATCCGCATGTTGCACCTCCGCAGGACGCGGTGTCGCCTCGCGCAAAACTAGCACATTGAAAGGGGCGGGGTGCGCTGTCCGAGTAGGGTCAATCGCGTCGTTTTGTGAACACGATGGGCACTTCCGCTTCACCCTCGACTCCGGACGTATTGCGGCGTTGCAGCGAACCAACGCGAAGGGCCAACTTCGGACCTCGCGCGCGACGCGCAAATGTTGCGAACGGCGAGCAGACTGCTACTTTCGAGCGGAGCTAATGTCGATCCAAGAGGAGGAGGTGCTGATGGCCGAACAGCAAATCCGCTACGACGATGGCGCCGCATATGAGCGGATGATGGGGACGTGGAGCCGGCTCGCGGGCGAGACCTTCCTCGATTGGCTGGCCCCTCGCTCGGGCTTGCGATGGATCGACGTCGGTTGCGGCAATGGTGCCTTCACCGAGCTCATAGTCGAACGCTGCACGCCCGCCGAGGTTCAGGGGGTCGATCCGTCTGAAGGGCAACTTGCCTTTGCGCGCACACGACCCGCGGCGCGCGTGGCGCAGTTCCGCCGGGCCGACGCCATGGCGCTTCCTTTCGCCGCAGATACGTTCGATGCGGCCGTCATGGCGCTCGTGATTTTCTTCGTTCCTGACCCGGCCAAAGGAGTCTCGGAAATGGCACGGGTGGTGGGCCCGGGCGGTACAGTTTCGACGTATGTGTGGGACATGCTTGGCGGCGGATTCCCGCAGGAAGCGATCCACACCGAGATAGCGAACATGGGTCTTACACCGGTGCGCCCGCCGCGCTCCGACGCGTCTCGAATGGAAGCGTTGCAAGACTTGTGGACTGGTGCGGGTCTCCGCGCGATCGAGACACGGGAGATCACGGTGCAACGGACATTCGTTGACTTCGACGACTTCTGGACAATCAACCTGTTGGGCTCAACCGTTCGGCCGACAGTCGCCACGATGGCACCAAGCGATGTCGAGACGCTGAAATCGCGCGTTCGTGCGCGCCTGCCACCGGACGCTGCGGGGCGCATCATCTGCCCTGCTCGCGCTAATGCGATAAAGGGACGCTTGCTAAAGTAACGATGTGTAATCGCCGGAGCAATAATCCCTCAGTGAAGCGGCCGGATTGGTCTGGTTGCGCCGGAGTAAAACTCCGTCAAGAGATGGCCTTTTGTCCGATGGGCGAAAGGCGGAGGGATGAAGGGCGTGGAGCTCTACGGACGGATCCGCCATGCGGTCCAGATTGAGGGGTTGAGCCGTCGCGAGGCGGCGCGGCGATTTGGGATCGACCCGCGGACGGTGGCCAAGATGATGGTGTTCTCGGTGCCTCCCGGATATCGACGGAGCCGGCCGCCGGTGCGTCCGAAGCTGGACCCGTTCATCGGGATCATCGACCGGATTGTGGAGGAGGATAAACGCCGTCCGACGAAGCAGCGGCACACCTCGAAGCGGATCTTTGAGCGGCTTCGGGACGAACATGGCTTCGCCGGCGGCATCACGATTGTGAAGGATTACGTGGCCGGCTGGCATCAGCGGGCTCGAGAAATGTTTGTGCCTCTGGTGCATCCGCCGGGGCATGCTCAGGCAGACTTTGGTGAAGCCCTCGGCATCATCGGTGGCGTCGAGCTCAAGATCCACTTCTTCGCCATGGACCTGCCGCACTCGGATGGCTGCTTCGTGGTTGGCTATCCGGCAGAGACGACGGAAGCCTTCTGCGACGGCCACGTTCGGGCGTTCGCATTCTTCGGCGGGGTTCCACAGTCGATCCTGTATGACAACACCAGGATCG
>JBKKBA010000095.1:0-7490 GCA_046714275.1 Actinomycetota bacterium | reverse complement strand
CCACCAGCCTGACGCCGCAGGGATGGAACGCCAATCCCGGTTCGGTGCGGCTGGAACGGTTCACGTGCGACTGGCCGGACGTAAAGCTGGACTGGCCGATGCGCGGGGATCCTGTGGTCGATCCGATGTACGCGTCTTCAGATCCCTACTTCGGGGACATCGGTCGGTACGTGGCGATCACGGCCGACTCCAAGGATCGGTGGGGCGACGAAGGTCACAACGGTATCGACATCAGCACACCGTCCTACCGCACGCTCTACAACGATGGGACGAAGATCTACACCGCGGCGGACGGAGTTGTCGTCGGGCGGCGCGACGGCCTATTTTCTCAGGTCGGCGGCGTCACCACGACCGACGTCCAGGAATGGCGGCAATACCCGCCGTTTGAGGTGGCCGGCATGGAGACGTGGAACGGCCAAACGAACGTCGAGGACGGAAGCGGCAACGTCGTCTACCTGCAGCACCAGAACGGATTCGTCACGCAGTACGCGCACCTGAAGGACAACATCAACCCGGCCGCGCTCTTAGGTCGATGGGTTGCGCGTGGGTCTCGTCTGGCGACCGCCGGCAGTTCGGGCGCATCCAGCAACACGCACCTGCACTGGGGAAACTACGCCGGCCGGGAATGCCAGGCCCTGTACCCGCAGCGCTTCAGCCCGACGCGACGCACGAACATGACACCCGGCCGGTACAGCCTGCGGGCCGGCACGCTCTCCCAGCTAGGCGTGTTCATCGATCCGCTGTATCCCCAGCCGGATGGAACCACGACGATGATGTCCAAGCCGGCTCCCCCGCACAAGCCACAGTCCAGCCCGCTGGTGACGCGACGCTTCTATGACGTGCAGATTGCGACGACGAAGATCTGGTACGAGAACCCGTACAGCCTGACCGATACCTGGAAACCGCTGGCGGTTCCGACGGGCAGCATTGTCCGGCTGCACACGAACGTGCACGGCGGATCCGGCGCAACGACGGTGTACGTCTTCGCTGGGGCGCAATTGCTCCAGGCGACGACGAGCGCGGATATCGCCATTCCGGCGTTCTTCCCGTCGTATTTGGTGTTCGGCACTCAGCCCGACCCGGTCACCCAGCAGCCCGTGGTCGCGTGGACACGATCGTTTACGACGTACCCAGCGTTGGCGCTTCCGCTGGCGGCGTCATCTGCGACGTCCTACCGAATCGACGAGCGTGGAAACAAGCTTGGATCCGCTGCGCCGGCGCTGCTTTTGGGCGAAACGTCGGCGACGCCCTCTGCCGACAAGCAGAAGTACGCCATGTTCGTCGGGTTCGAAACCGGCCTTATCAACAACGTGTTTGCCGCGCTGGGCAAGAGCACACGGTTCGCCAAGATCGCCGTCGGCGTCGTGTTCGCGACGGGGACCAGTCCGTTTCTGAACCGTTGGGGCTGGGGCGGCCGGCTGTACGCCGACATCGTGAACGCCGACGGCGTCGTGCTCAGCCCGCGCGTCGCGCAGTTCCACAAGGCGCTTGACGGTGAGGTTTCCGAAGCGACGGTCGAGAAGAGCGCGTTGGCGTTGTTGACGGGAACCGCGCGCCTGCGGATCTCCTTCGAGTTCGACAACAACCGGGACGGCATACAGGACCGGCTCCAGATCAAAGATCCGGTCCTGACTCTGTACGGCGGCTGACCCCGCATTGCTTCGGCCAAGCCTTCGGCGTAGACGCAGGAATCTGGTCGGCTCTCAGAACAGGAGATCCGCGAAAAGGTCCTCGACGTCCAGCGAGAATCCCGGGAGAGCACCGAACAGAGCCCGGTCTCCGCGTTCGAAGATCTCCGGCTTGGCATACTTCCCTGCGGCGAAGCGGTACAGCTCGACGCGATCGGCGTCGGGATCGATCACGCAGTACTCCGGCCCTCCGAAGCGCGCGTAGAGATCCCGGCGGAGGACGCGTTCGATCCGGGAATCGGACAGGACCTCGATCATCAGCGCCGGAACTCCCTGGATGTTGGCCTCCGTCACGATGCCGGACTGCCAGTCGGCGATGAGCGTCACGTCCGGTTCGACAATGTCGGTCGGCGAAAGAACAACGTCGATCCGCGGAAGGACCTCGCCGCCACCGAACTGTTCTATGTGTCGGGCAAGCGCGAACAGAACTTCGCCGACGAGTTGCTGGTGGCGTATTCCCGGCGTCGGCCAGATGATGAGCGTGCCGTCAAAGAGCTCACGACGAATGTTGTCGGTCGGATAGCGCATGAAGTCGTCGATCGTGAGCGGGCGCTCCGCCAACGAAATGAACTCGATCTCGGCGGGCGGTCGAGCCTCTTCGATCATTGTCGCATCCTCTTCGCTCGTCGCCACGCAGTCTACTCTTGGAGCGCGCTCGCCACGGACCGGCTGCAGTCTTTAGGACGACGCAGGTGGTTCGGCCTAGAGTCGTGGCGCTCTCGACGTATGCCTGTGTGGCATAAGCGCAGGTCACAGTTCGCCGTTCGATCTTTCCGGCGTGCGCGTTTTCCTCGAACGTCCTTAGCCGCGTCGCAAAGGGGCAACCATCGTCCGACGAAGGTTCGGTGGTGGTTCAGGTGAACCGCCAAAGCCCAGAACTCGCCCCCACAGCTAGGGTTCGATCACGGTGAGGTCGCGGAAGTAGGTCCGGAAGAAGCCTCGATCGCGGGTGAGCAAACGATCAGCGGCCGCGGCCGCGTGAGCGCCGATCAGGAAATCGGCGACGATTCTGTTCCGCTTGCCGCCTCTGGCCCGGTAGGACCCCCATGCCGCTCCTGCTGCCGTCGCCGTGCGTTGCTCAACCGGTTGAAACACCACGCCCAACTGGACCAGCGTGTCGGCCACCGTTGCCGATCCGACGGCCGCCGTCGTTTCGGCCCACACGATGTCGCATGCGACGACCCCTCCCAGCCGAAACGCTTCGCGCAGCGCATCAGACGAGCGAGCGCCGAACGTTCGGTCGCCTGGGTCCGCATAGCGAGGTGCTACGGGAGGTTGTGGAGCTCCACGAACCGGAGGCCGGCCATCCGTCGGAAGTCGTGGTCGAGCGACCATAGGGAGATGCCGCCCTCGGCGGCGAGCGCCGCCACCAGCAGGTCGGCGATCCCGAAACGCTCGCCCGCCGCCGCTGCCCGGCCGACCCACTCTTCGATCCGATCCCATGTCGGGTCTTCGGGGGTAAGGACCGGCAGCGCCGACAGCACCCGCGCCAGCCGGGCCTGCTCGACCGGACCCGCCCCTGCCAGAAGCTCCAACCGCACGACGATCGGAAGCGCGACCTCGTCGCGATCCAGCAACACGGTGAGGTGACTGGCCTCAGGGATCGTAGCACTCATGTTTCCCTTCTCAACGACGACTATTCCTCAAGCAGCGACCGTATCCGCGGCGACAATCCGTGTCCCGTCCCGGCAGAACGCGCAGAACCGGACGATCGCCTTCAGGCAGACTCGCTTGCACCGGTTACGATGTTCCGGCCATGGGAGAACCGTTCCTGATTGCGCGTAACCCGGACCCAGATTCGAAGCTGCCCTTCCTGCTGCGGCTTCCGATCGACGGCGGCCTGATTTTGAAGGCGCGCGAAACCTGGCCGCGCACCAAGTCCGTCTACTGCTACCCCGACGGCCAATGGAGCGACTCGCTGGAGATCGTCGACCGGCAGCCCATCCGCTCGTGCGTGCGTCGCGGCCCTGCGATCGACCTGGTCCTGCAACGCGGCCGAGAGAATCGCTCACAGTTCGTGTTCACCACCTTGAAGACGGGCCATCCCGGCGTGTTCTGGCAGACCCCCAAGACCAGCAAGAACGCCCGCGTCGGCATTCGCGTCCCCAAACGCAAAGCATCCGGCCTGGACGAGGTCGTCATCCTCATCGATACGCGCGAACGCTACGGCTATCGCTTCGCCGGCCAGCGCGTGCGACTAGAGCGGCGCGCCCTCAGGGCGGGCGACTACGCGGTGGAAAGCGACGGCCAGATCATTGCCGCCGTCGAGCGCAAGACGCTGCAAGACCTTGCGCGGCGGGCGATCGACGGCGCCCTGCAATACTCGCTCGCAGAACTCTCAACGCTGCCCTGCGCCGCGCTGGTCGTGGAAGACCGTTATTCGCGCCTGTTTAAACTGGAACACACCGCCCCCGGCTTCGTTCCCGAGCTGCTGGCGCGCCTGCAAGTCCGCTATCCCAGCGTGCCGATCGTCTTCTGCGAAACGCGCCCATTGGCCGAACAGTGGACGATGCGCTTCCTGGCCGCGGCCTTCGTGGAGTTGCAGAACCCTTCACGATCCGTTGCCGAAGAGCCACCCCCCTACGACGACACATCCAGCGACGGCACGTGATCATTCATACATCATCGTCGGCGAAACAGCGTGGCGCCCCTTGTAGTCTCGCCCGACGGCTGTGCATGCCCGACAAGTCAAACCTAGGAGACCCTCTGCACAACCGAAAACTGGGCGGCCGTTACGCGTGAGTCAGGTCGGCGGCTGCCTCAAGGGTGATCGCTTCGCCATCCGCATCGAAAGCAATCAGAGCGAGGTAGCGGGCCCGTGGGGGGTCATCATCGGCCATGGCAGCGAGGGCTTGCTTGGCTTCAGCGAGAGTCTCAAAGCCACAGAGGGAGTCGGACGTTTCCAGATCAACGACCTCGAATGAGACCCCGAGTTCTGCACTCATGCTCTCACTGTACGGGGGACGTACGACTTCGTCCATAGAACTCATCCAGGGGAGTCGCGCAATCGAGTCCGACCTAGAAGAGAAACTGCGACAGGGTGGCCAGCGTGAAACTGGCGAGCGCAGCCAACCCCACCGTCATGAGCTGGGCCCTCTCTCCGACGGCCATCTGGAGCCTGTGGTTTACGTAGGCGCAGGCCGGGCATGCGAGCGCAATGGCCACGACCGCGTAGAAGAGCGATGCGTGGTCCTGCAACCATCCGTACTCGAGCGCGTCTCCGATGGTCGTTGACCCAACAAGCCCGGCAATCGCCAGCCCAACTCCGGCCGCAGCCTTCAGGTTGGTCGCCCACATCCATCCGGCGGCGGCGGAGACACCGAGCGCAACCAGCGACAGGTCCATCGAGCCAATCCCGGGGTACGAAGCAGCAATTCCCACGGCCGCCGGCGTCACAATCGCGGCACCACCGAGCACCACCAGATGCCTGCCGGGAGACCTGGGCGCCGGAACCGCTCGCCCGGGGAGACGATCGGGCCGGAACACCAGCGCCAGAAGCATCGCAGCCTCGACCGCGAAGATGAACAGACCGAACGACGGCGTAACCCACAGCCCCGACAGCGTCGATAGCGACGGGCTCCATCCCGGCTGAGGGAAGGCATAGGCGCCGGCGCCGATCGCCAGGACGATCGCAGCGTGCAGCAGGCGGATACGCCGCCGCGCCGGCACGGCAACCAAGACGGTCGCAATCAGCACGCGGGCGAATGTCGAGACAAGATCGCGAATAGCCCAGTCCCTTGCGAACGCAGCATCCCCATAGACCATCTCGTCGACCACCGACCAATAGTCCCCAAACAAGACCAACTGCATCGCCAGATAGGCACCGATCACACCCACGACATAGGCAGAGACCCGAGCGGCTCCGCTCAACCGCCAGAAAGACACCGAACGCTGCGGCAGCGCGACGACTTCATTCATAGCCATTCCTCCTTCGCTCGAAGACCGCGGCCGCAACGCCGTCAACCAATAGTCAGATGATTGCAGAGCCCACCGACAAGAACCCACGACCCGTCCACCCAGCCCACCGGGCGAAAGCGGCCACTTCGGATACCGATGTCGAATCTGGACGGTTCGGATCGCGGCCGCAACGGCCATCCCCGGCATCTGAGCTTTCGCTTACGCTGCCTCCCCAACCGACACCGACAACGACGGGAATTCGATGTGACGACGCAAGAGCGAGCCGAGCATCTGCTAACGCAGCTTGCCGGTCCCAAAGCAACTTTTCGACCCGACCAACTCGCCGCAATCGAAGCGCTGGTCGATCACGGACGGCGCGTGCTTCTAGTTCAGCGCACCGGCTGGGGGAAAAGCGCCGTGTACTTCATCGCAACGAAGCTGCTGCGCGAAGCCGGGCGTGGGCCGACGATTCTGGTATCTCCCCTGCTGGCGCTGATGCGCAACCAGATCCAGATGGCCGAACGCATGGGCGTGCGCGCCGCCACCATTAACAGCTCCAACGCCGACGAGTGGGACCCGATCCGGGCCGCACTGGACGCGGAGCAGATCGATCTGCTGCTGGTCTCGCCGGAGCGATTCAACAACGCCCAGTTCCGCGACCAGATCATGCCGACGCTGGCCAAGCGCACAGGACTGCTGGTCGTAGACGAGGTGCACTGCGTCAGCGACTGGGGCCACGACTTCCGGCCGGACTACCGGCGGGTGGCCCGCATCCTCAACCTGCTTCCGCGCGGCATCCCGGTGCTGGGCACGACCGCAACGGCGAATGATCGCGTTGTAGACGACGTCGCCTCGCAGTTTGGCGACGACATCCAGATCATGCGCGGCACGCTGGCGCGCGACGGCCTGGCTCTGCAAGTCCTGACGCTGCCGCCCCCGGCTGGGCGGCTGGCGTGGCTGGTGCAAGCGCTGCGGCAGCTTCCGGGGTCCGGCATCGTCTACTGCCTGACCATCACCGACACGCAGCGCGTCGCGCAGTGGTTGCGCGAAAACGGAATCCAGGCGGCTGCCTACAGCGGTGAGATCCCG
Organism: Actinomycetota bacterium; assembly: GCA_046714275.1. GTDB lineage: Bacteria > Actinomycetota > AC-67 > AC-67 > AC-67 > JBKKBA01. The sequence goes on along the minus strand of JBKKBA010000095.1, from coordinate 816 downwards.
CACGAAACCCGCCTGCAGGTCGAAGACGATCTCCTTGCGAATCAAGTGAAGGTCGTTGTCGCCACCTCGGCGCTGGGCATGGGCTTCGACAAGCCCGATCTGGCGTTCGTCATCCACTACCAGTCACCGGGCTCCCCCATCGCCTACTACCAACAGGTGGGACGCGCCGGCAGGGCGCTGGATCAGTCGTTCGGAATTCTGCTGATCGGCAACGAAGATCAAGAGATCCAGGACTACTTCATTCGCACCGCGTTCCCTTCCGAACAACTGGCCACCAGAGTCGTCGATCTTCTGCAGCAGGAAGCAAGGCCGCTGACCTTGCGCCAGATCGAAGCCTTGGTAAACGTCCGGCACGCGCGGCTGGAGCAGATGCTGAAGGTCCTGGAAGTCGAAGGCGTCGTCGAGCGGGTGGGCGGGCGCTACCGGCGATCTGCCAGCCCGTGGAGCTATCCGACCGAGCGCGTCGCGGGAGTGACCCAGGCCCGGCGTCGCGAGCAAGAGGCAATGCGCGGCTACGCCACGATCACAACCTGCTTGATGGAGCATCTGCGGCTGGAACTGGACGATCCCGCGCCGGAGTCGTGCGGCATCTGCATGAACTGCGGCGGAATGCCGTTGGCGATCCAGCCCGATCGCGACCTGATCATTGCCGCGACGAACTTCCTGCGCCATCAGCCGATCGGCATCGAGCCACGCCGGCAGTGGCCGTCGGGAATACCCGACCGTTCCGGCCGCATCCCGCAAGAGTTGCAACTTGAGCCCGGCCGCTCACTCAGCCAGGCCGGCGACGGCGGATGGAGCGACCTGGTCCATCAG